>CAZNQT010000011.1:0-22951 GCA_964574885.1 uncultured Pirellulales bacterium | reverse complement strand
ATATGACGGTGCGAACGGCGGCAAGACGGCCCACTATATGCTCCGTTGGGTCAAGACCAACGGCGAAAAAGGCCCCTGGTCCGAAACCATCAGCGCCACCATCACCCAATAGCTTGGGGGCAGATCGACGCGAGGCTGGCATTCTCTATTGACAAAACCCTCTCTTTATGCCATCATTATGGGATTAGATCATTGGCCAAAATCGCTCCGAAGCTACTGATTTTCGGAACGTTTTGAGGGATGTTTATGCCGGTTTTTGATGTATATGATGATAAAGAACCCCGACGCATCGTCATCGATGACAAACGCATAACGATTGGCCGTACCGACGATAACGGGATTGTGATCGACGACCGTCAATCCTCCCGTAAACATTGTGAAGTCCGTCTCAGCGAGATCGGCTACGTCGTCAACGACCTAAAAAGTCGCAACGGCACTCTGCTCAATCAGGATTTAATTGACCGGCCCATCCCCCTCCAGAACGGTGATGAAATCGGCATCGGCGCCGCTTCCATACGTTTCTGGGAAAGCCGGAAAAAAATTCCCAACTCCGCTGCCAAGTTACCTTTGATACTGAAATCCTCCCCCAAAACCTCCGCAGTAAAAACCAAAACGTCACGCACGAAAACCACCTCCGCATCCACCGCCTACGCAGAGGAAGTCGGTATCAAGCTCGACATCGAAGCTGATTCCCGCCGCCCAGCGAAAATGAAACTCGTGGGGGATAACCAGGCGAAAATTCCCGCCCATCCCGCCGGACCGCTGACGCTGCATAACATTATTCCTCTTAATCACGAAAACAAACCCGCCCATCCTGTCAGCGAGGACGGCCAGGAAGAAGTCTCCCAGGCCATGCTCAAACTCAAAGAAATCCTCCTCAAAAGTCTTCAGCTCGCCGCAACCGACATCCACATTGAACCTAAAGAAGAACATCTGGACCTGCGCTATCGCATTGATGGTTATCTGCACCGGGCCGGTACATTAGAGCAGGATCTTGCCCGCAGCGTCTATTCGATCGTCAAACTCCTCTGCAATCTTCAAATCGATAAAAAGGGCATTATGCAAGACGGCAGCTTCGCCCTGCAACTACCCGACCGCCGCATCGACCTGCGTGTTTCCATCGCCCCTAGCACCCTTGGCGATAAAATGGTCGTCCGAATTCTCGATGCCGAACTGGCGCCCAAAGGACTGGATAGCCTCGGTTTGGAACCGTACATTCACGAACAAATTCGCACTCGCGCCTTCAAGGAATCCAGTATGATTGTTTCTGCGGTCCGACCGGCAGCGGCAAAACCACTACCGTGTATGCCATTATTTCGGAAATGGATTCCCGCAGTAAAAATATCGTCACCGTCGAAGATCCCGTCGAATATAAACTGCCCAACGTGACCCAGATCCAGGTGAATCCTAAATTCAACATTACCTTTTCTTCTGCTTTGGCTTCCTTATTACGACAGGACCCGGATGTCATCCTGGTCGGTGAAATCCGCGATCCCCAAACCGCTCAGATGGCAGTACGCTCGGCGATGACCGGACATGTGGTCCTCACCACCGTGCATGCTCGCGATTCCATCGGCTGTATCTTCCGATTGCTGGACCTCGGTATGGAGCCGGTCCTGTTGGGTTCGGCTTTAACTGCCGTTCTCTCGCAGCGCCTGCTTCGCAAGCTCTGTCCCCATTGTAAAATGAGATACAAGCCAGCCATCAAAGAACTCAGTCGTAATGGACTCGATGATCTGGCTGGCATCGATCTGTATTCCGCAGTCGGTTGTGATAAATGTATGGGGATCGGATTCAAAGGACGCTCCGCCATCTTCGAACTATTAACCATCACCGATCAGGTCCGCGACGCCATCTCTCTTCGGCCCACAATTCAACAACTACGCAACGCCGCCGGCGACTGGATTTACCAAACCCTCCGCGATGACGGTATCCGAAAACTAAAAAAAGGCCTATCCACCATCGAAGAATTCAGCTTACTCGTTGGAAAAGAATAGAAACGCGGGGTGGACTTGCCACCCACACGATTTACTTCCTATGCCGGATCTGTTACAGCAACTTTACAAGCAATTATGTTTCACGGACGGTTCCCGACCTTCATTCGATCTTCAAAAAATATTAGATCGACTTGGTCGCCATTATACGGGCGTCCAAGCGGAATTACGAGGCTATTGGGGATCCTTATCCAGGTTGATTGCCGCAATTCTTAACGACAAACTCTCACGACCTGTCCTGTTCGTAACTGCCCATATACCAGATAGTTACGAGGCCCAGGACGACCTCGAATCTCTCGTTAGCCGTCCCGTGGAACTCTTTTGCGCTCATGAAATTCACGAAACTGATTTACCAAACCGACAGGCCGGTCCTGATCCTACTTCCGACGTAGCCTGCGAACGATTGCGCATTTGCCAATCATTGATCGAATCCGTCTCACCCCATACCATTCTCGTTGCACCCATCGCCGCCCTGATGCAGCCGGTGCCGAATCCTTCCTTCCTGGCGGACCAATCCCTGAATTTGCAGACCGGACAAATCCCCAGTGATTCTGCAACACCGCCGTCCGAACCATGTCATTCTGAGCGTAGCGAAGAATCTCAACCCACTGAAAATTCAACGAGTGGTATGAACTTCCTCATTCGATGGCTCATCGACAACGATTTTCAACGCGTTGATCAAGTGGACATAATCGGTGAGTTCGCCGCTCGCGGAGGTATTATTGATATCTATGCTCCTGGGATTATAAAGAAATCTGTAACCGATCCCGAAATCCCATCAACCGTTACAGCGCAGCCGGTCCGCGTGGAATTCTTCGGCGACGAAATCGAGTCCATTCGCTTCTTTGATCTCGATACACAGCGTTCTATAAAATCCGTTAATCACATCTCCATCACGGGCTGCCGGAAAGTCCAGGACAAACAAAACAATACACATCTGTTTGAATACCTTCCGCCAAACTGCCTGGTTGTCCTGGAAGAATCCACGGAGATCATCGAAGTCGGTCGAATCTTTCTAGAACGCTCAGGCGATACGCAGGACAGTGGAGAATCCACCTGTCATTACACTGCCGAATCTCTGATCAAGCTTGCCCAAAAATTCGATCTGCTACACGTCAATCGCTTTGCTTGTCAGGCCGGCATCGATTCATGGGATCTCAATTCTCAATCGGTACAACGTTTCGAAGGGCAAACCTCGCAAGGGCTCGCCGAACTTATCGATCTTGCCCGTGACAATCACGTGTTTTTCTGCTGCGAAAGCGGCGCCCAGCAGCAGCGGATCCGGGAAATCCTTCTCTCGGATGAACGAAAAAAACTACCCCCATATTTACACTTGCCCGTCGGGCTTATCCATCACGGATTTGCCTTGCCCCAACACAAATTGTATCTCGTCAGTCATCACGAAATATTCGCCCAGCATCAACAGCACCGTCGTATTCGCAAAGTCAAGAGCATCCAGGCTATTGACGCATTCTCTGACCTCGAAAAAGGAGACTTGGTGGTTCACGTCGATCATGGTATTGGCCGTTTTCGCGGCATGAAAATCCTCAATAAAAACGGCCGTCAGGAAGAATTTCTCACCCTCGAATTTGCCAAACGCGCTTTGGTTCACGTGCCTGCCAGTCAAATTTATCTCGTTCACAAGTATGTAGGCTGTAAAACCGGGCGACCTAAACTCGCTCGTCTGGGCTCCGTCGCCTGGGAAAAACAAAAAAACAAAGTTATCAAAGCCGTCGAAGTCTTGGCTGCTGAGCTCATTGAAATCCAGGCCGTTCGTCAAACCACGCCCGGTATCGCCTATTCCACAGATACCACTTGGCAGCGCGAGTTCGAACAATCTTTCCCTTATCAGGACACCGATGATCAGACCTCTGCCAACATCGATATTAAAACGGATATGCAAAATTCCGCCCCGATGGATCGGCTGCTCTGTGGCGACGTCGGCTATGGCAAAACGGAACTCGCCATTCGCAGCGCTTTCAAAGCCGCTGAATACGGTAAACAAGTCCTTGTCCTCGTACCGACCACCGTACTCGCCGATCAACATTTTCGCACTTTTTCCGAACGATTCGCTGACTTTCCGTTTAACGTCGAAGTGCTGAGTCGATTCAAAACACCCAAACAAGCCCAACAGATCATCAAGCGTTTAGCCAACGGTCAAATCGATATTCTCATCGGTACGCATCGCATTCTCAGCCCTGATATCCACTGCAAAGACCTCGGCCTGGTCATCATCGACGAGGAGCAGCGCTTCGGTGTCGAGCATAAAGAACGCCTTAAAAAAATGCGTAGCACCGTCGATGTCCTCACCATGACCGCAACCCCGATTCCCCGCACGCTGCACTTGGCCTTATTGGGAATCCGCAATATCTCCTCGCTCACTACGCCCCCGCTCGACCGCCGCAGTATCGTCACCGAGATCGTCCCCTACAACCGAGATCTCATTCGACGCGCGATCCTGCGGGAATTGAATCGCGACGGGCAGGTCTATTTCGTCCACAATCGCGTCAATAACATCGAAAGCGTCGCGGATTCAATCCGAAAGCTCGTACCGGAGGCGCGGGTAATTTTTGCCCACGGACAGCTTCTCCGCCGCGAACTCGAAATCCGCATGCTCAACTTCGTCCATCACCAGGCCGATGTTTTAGTCTGTACAACGATCATCGAATCCGGCCTGGATATCCCCAACTGTAACACAATCCTCATCAATGACGCGGACCGTTTCGGCCTGGCCGAACTGCATCAACTCCGCGGTAGGGTGGGGCGTTATAAAAATCGCGCCTATGCCTATATGCTGCTGCCGAAACGCAGAACGATTAATCCCGTCGCCGCCAAACGACTCAAGGCTATCGAAGAATATTCCCAGCTTGGCGCCGGGTTTCGTATTGCCTTACGTGACCTGGAGATCCGCGGCGCCGGTAATATTCTCGGTATCGAGCAGAGCGGGCACATCGACGCCGTCGGGTACGAGTTGTATTGCCAACTGATGGCCGCCGCTGTCCGTCGTCACACAGAAAACGGTGGCATGACTACGCGTAGTTTAGCCAAGCAGAGTATGGACGACGTAAGCAGCTTTACCCACTTGGAATTGAACCTTGATTGCCATATCCCGCGCAGCTACATCTCCTCCGACCGCCAACGGATGGATGTGTATCGCCGTTTAGCTTCGGCCACCGGTCGCAGCGACCTCGATCAACTGGAAAACGACTTGGAGGATCTATTCGGCCAACCGCCCGTTTCGGTATTGCAACTCCTGCAGCTCGCCGAGATCCGCATACTCGCCTCGCATCTCGGCATCCGCAACATTATAGAAAAGAAACCCGACCTGATCTTTTCCGTAGATACGATGTCCACGATCCAGCCGCAGCTCACCCATCCTGGCGATGGTTCACCAACCTCAAACCAAACCCGCTGGTCTATCCCTGACGCAAATACTGCCTACCTCCGCCTGCCGGAAAATTATTTTGAAACCCCATCAACCCTGCTGGCTCTCCTGCGAAAACTGCTCAACACGAACCGACCCGATTGGCATAACCGACCGTCAAGAATTCCGATGATGTGACCTTTTTACCTGCTTTGAATGTAAATACCCTGGATTTCTCACTAATGTTATTGCATTTTACCGTTACATTACTTAAGTGCTAAGAATATTGCATTGTGGAATGCATCTGGTTATACTCTTACTGAAACAATGGAAGGAGCGAATATTTTGCGATATTTGTTTTATCAGCGACAACGGATTTTGACTTGGTGTTTGGTTTTGTCCTGCCTGGTTTTTGCTCCGATCCTTTGGGCTCAGGAAACGTCTATATCTGCATCCCCTCCCGTCGAATCAGCCGCTCCTCTCTCCAAAGGAACGGTTCTGCGGGTCAATAACGATGCGGTCACTTCCTTGGAGGTGATCAATCCAGTCCGCGAACAACTGCAAACCCTTGCGGAGCGATTAGACCGTCGTGACTTTCTCTCAGACACCAGCCGGGCGCGGGAATTGATCAGCAGTAGCGCCGCTGACCGGGTCCGCAACATCCTGCTGTATCAGTATGCGAAAAAACAACTGGAAAAGAACGAAAACTTCGAGATGGCCATCGAAACGCAAATGGCCGAGCGACGAAAAGAATTCCTCGCCCTGTACGACGGCAGCGAAGCCCGGGCCCGGGAAGAGCTAGCCAAATACGGCATCAGCATAGAAGACCAACTCCAGGAACTTGAGCGATCTCTTATCGTCAACGTCTATCAGGAAACCTATATCATGCCCACGTTGGAAGTTACCCGATCCGCCATGATGCAATACTATAAAAAACACCAGCACGAAAAGTATTATCAGAAACCTAAAATCCAGTTTCAACTGATTGATATCCAGGCTCGGAAGTTCCTGCCGGCTCAGGTAGCCCAGCGCCCCACCCGTGAACAACTCGCAGAGGCCATGCACCAAGCCCACCAAGCCGCCCAAAAGGCCCGACAAGAATTACGTAACAATACTGACTTCGCCGCTGTGGTCAAAGAGTACTCAGACGGCTATCGTAAAATATACGACGGCCTATGGCGACCGATCGACCCGGAGGCTATCCAGGAACAGTATCAACCTTTGATCCAAGCGCTGGAAAATGTCCCCGTCGGTCAAATTACCGACATCATCGAAGCTGAAGAACGATACTTCATTGCCAAGCTCATAGACCGCGAGCCAGAAAGAACCATCCCGTTCTCCGAAGCCCAGACGGATATAGATCGGATCCTTCGTACGCAACTACTCGCCAAGCACAACAAAAAAATGATCGAGGACCTGCTGAAAAAAGCTACCATCGGCAACTTGGAACTCTTCATCGAAAATGTACTTCGTCTTGCCTGGGACCTGTTGAAAAATGAAAATTGAAAAAGCAAAATGAAGACGGAACTTTTTACTGAGAACTGAAAATATGGATAATGAAAACATTTGGGCGCCGTGGCGGATCGCGTATCTAAAATCACTGGAAGCCGAAGAATCCGGCCAGAAAGAAAGCCAAGGCTGTTTCCTCTGTAACTACTGGGAAGATGGCGAGAATGACAAAAAAAATCTCGTCCTTTGGCGCACTCAACGCTGCCTCGTCGTATTCAATCGCTTCCCTTACACCGGAGGCCACTTACTAATCGCTCCTTCGCTACATAGTGCCGATCTGCATCTGCTGGACAACGATACGATGTTGGAGATGATGCGCCTGACCTGTGATGCGCAGAAAGCCCTCACTACCGCGATCAATCCACAGGGCTTTAATATTGGGATCAATATTAACCGCTGTGCCGGTGCCGGTCTTCCGGGACATGTGCATCTTCACCTCGTACCCCGCTGGGACGGTGATACGAATTTCATGGCCACCATTGGACACGTACGCATCATCAGCCAGGCTCTCGACGAACTCTACAACCAACTTGACGAAATCTCCCGAAACCTGAACCTGCCTACGGTGAAATAACCATGACCTTAAATGAATTTCAATCAATCATAGCGGAAAAATACGAAAAACGAGATCGCCAACGCGGCACGCCCGCCACCTTTCTCTGGTTCATCGAAGAAGTAGGTGAGTTGGCAACCGCCCTGGCCAAAAACGATCAGGACAATAAAGAAGAAGAATTCGCCGATGTCCTGGCTTGGCTTTGTACACTGGCCAATATCAACGACGTAAACCTTGAAACTGCCATTCGTAAATATCTGGGCGATCACCTCGGATACAAATAATGAGATATTGTGAGCAGATAATTTATATTTCTTGCCACTCACAACTATCCATTTTCCTGCCTTCGTTGCCGTGGCAACAATACGGTCATGGTCGTACCTTTGCCCACCTCGCCTCCTACGGTGACAGAACCGCCGAGTATCGTCACCAGTTCCTTGACAATCGCCAGACCCAGGCCTGTTCCCGAATGTTCCCGCGTTACCGAAGCATCTATCTGACGAAACTTTTCAAATACCTTATCCCTATCTTCCAGAGCAATTCCCGGACCGGTATCGGAGACGGCAAACTGTATGTATTCCTCCTCCACCACTTGTGCGGTTATGTCGATTCGACCGCCGGGAGGAGTAAATTCCAGCGCGTTGCTTAGCAAGTTAAATAAAATCTGTTGGAGTTTGCCGCCATCGGTCTCGATCAAACCGATCTCAGGGTCCACGTGCATGTTGACCACCAATTCCTTTTGTTCTGCCAATGGCCGCGTAAAATTTAACAATGCCTCTATAATCTGAGCCGCCGAACATGCCTCCCACTGCACTTGGATCTTACCTGCTTCTATTTTTGCGGAATCCAACAGATCGTTGATAAGAATTAAGAGCCGCCGCCCCGCCTCCAAAATATTCGTCGCGTAACGAGTAGTTTTGCTATCTTCACTCTGTTGTGACTTCTCCTGCACGACCTGGGCAAATCCGATAATCGCATTCAAGGGTGTCCGTAGTTCGTGGGACACATTGGCTAAAAACTCGCTCTTCAACTTATTTGATTCAAACAAAGCTATATTTCGTGCCTGCAATTCTCCCAGTTGCATATCCAAAGCGCGGTTCGTCTCCCGCAGTCGATCATGTGCAATCTTCAACCGCCCCAGCATTTCGTGAAACGCCGACGCCAGCCGTTCGAATTCATCACCGGTTTTGATCTTCTCTGTGATCATCATTGCTTCAGCCCACGATTCCTTTTCATCCTTCCCGCCACGATTTAACTCCGCCATCCTCGATGGAGTTTCTCTATTGTCGGATACACGCGAGGGTGATTCCGAACCGCCCGTTTCGGCGGATTCTTGGTCCTCTGGTACGGTCACGCGATCCGCGGCCTCACGCAACGACCGAACCGGCTGAAGAATGAAACGCTGAGTGATCAAATAGAACGTCACTATAGCGATAATGCTTGACAGGATTCCTGCCGTAACGATAAAGATCCGATTAAACAGCAATGTCGTACTCGTCTGACCGGGTGGTAGCGTTACAGAAATTACCCCGACCAATTGTCCCTCTGTAAATACCCGGGGATTGGTACTGGTGTTGTCAGCAGTGGTTCCTTCGGTGCCGCTGATCGTATGACAACCGCCCGCCATACATCCCTTGTCTGCCCGCACCGCTCGTAGATAACGCGCCGTCTTACCTTGTGGCAACAATCCGCCTAGACGGTGCAGAAATCCCTGGGGACGCTCTTGGGGATCCTCTCCTCCAAAAGTTGAATAATCAAAAACCCTAAACTCAAATTTTTCATGCTCCGTCGGATCCTTCGCAAATATACGAATCCCTTGTCTCACGAAAGCGTCACCCGGTAAACGAGGCACTGTTTGTTTTTCTCCGGATTCGCTCATCCCTGGCTTTACCGCTCGATCTTCTCCCGATGTTGATTCCAGAACAATCCATTGCGTCAGGGGCCGATCTTGTAAAAACTGGCCGGTTACGGTTTCCACCTCCCCGCCGTCGGATCCTACAGGAACTACTACATAGGGTCCGACCTGCTCGGAGCCGGTTCGTAATTGTCGGCGCACTTTGGTCCAGCGACCTGGCTGAATCGATTGGGACTCTTCGCCTCCCAAGATTAACGGCGGTTCCATAGGCGTCATTGCCGACTCTTCCACTTGCCGAAAGTGATTTTCCAGAACGTGCTGTACTTCCACTTGAGCCTGCTCGAATTTACCTTGCTCGACCAACTTGTCCATCCAGCGATACGGCACGAACAATGCCGCCCCGATGATTAGCAGCACTGCCGCCGCAAATCCAATCCGGCATTTACCTGCAAGCGAAATCGAAATCCGATACCATTTCCGCTTCTTGGCCATAACTCCAACATTCTATCCTTGTGTTTGCCTATCATGCAAGTAGAGTATTTTGTTCTCCGCTAAAGCCGAATATCTGCCTGATACCATCTGCCAGGATGTCAGTGGAATATCCTGGTTCGTATCATTTTGGCAGATGAGCTAATAAATGACTCGCTGAGACGCAGCTTTTAAGTCTCTAGGTTAAAAAATCCGCTCAAATATTCCAAGAGCCTTAAATAATCTAAATCATTTAATTATAAATACTTGTAACACATTTCCTCCTGCCTGTCCGCTCCGAATCCCGGCTCACCTCGCTAAATTATATATTTGGCACATGCTTTGCGACTTGTCTTGGGGATAGAGTGTTTCTCTGTCCGGAATAGGATATGTTCATGGCGCAAAGGCTTGCAAAACCCGAAAGCGTAAACGTACTACTTACCGATGCCAGTTGGGCTTGGCCCCAGGCGGTAGTGGAGATCTTCCAGCCACGTGGAATTAACGCGCTTCTCGCCCATAAAGGCGGAGAAATTGTCCGGCTGGTTTCTAACAACAAGATTCATCTGGCGATCCTCGATACCGTCCTGGAAGATCTGACGGGCGTGCAAGCCTTGAAAGTCATCCGGCAACACGATCCACTGGTACCTTGCATCCTTCTAGCCCAACAACCGGAAAAAAGACTCCTCGCCGATGCACTGGCGTTAAATGCATTTTCCGTACTGGCCAAACCCGTCGATTTAACTCTGCTGGCCGAACAGATAGATCGACTTTTCGTAAAATGTTATTCTAGTGATATGTTCTCCCGCGTGGCGACCGACCGCGGCGTAAAAATAACCTTTGAATACCGTAACCCAAAAACAAGTGGATAGTGGATAGCTCACAACTTTCTTAGAAAGGAGCAAGGAGTCATTATGAGCAAAATAAAGATCAAACCTCTCGCGGATAAAGTCCTCATCAGACGAGTGGAAGCGGAAAACAAAACCAAGGGTGGTATTGTCCTGCCTGACACTGCCAAGGAAAAACCCCGACGAGGCAAAATCGTCAGTGTTGGCGATGGCAAACTGCTCGACGACGGTAGCCGTAGTGAAATCCAGGTCAAAGTCGGCGACCTCGTACTGTTTTCTTCCTATGGTGGCACCGAAATCAAAATCAACGGCGACGAATATCTCATCATGGAAGAATCCGAAATCATGGCCATCCTGGAAGGCTAAAAAGTTGTGAATTGTCGCGATTAAAAATATGGGTGGCATGCTCAGGTACTTATGAGCATGATTTCGCACGGAACTATTGGATAGGTTACTATAGTGATAAGGAGATAAATGAATCATGGCAGCAAAAAAAATCATATTCGATAACGATGCCCGTCAGGCCGTACGCCAAGGAATACGTAAACTCGCTCAGGCGGTCAAGATTACGCTGGGGCCGGCCGGCAGAAACGTCGTTATCGAAAAATCGTTCGGCTCGCCGACCGTCACCAAAGATGGCGTCACCGTAGCCAAAGAAATCGAACTCGAAGAAGCCGCCGAAAACATCGGCGCCCAGATGGTCAAAGAAGTCGCTTCCAAAACCTCCGACGCCGCCGGAGACGGCACAACAACCGCAACTGTTCTCGCTGAAAGCATCTACGAAGAAGGTCTGAAAAACGTCGTCGCTGGCGCCAATCCCGCTGAACTCAAACGTGGTATCGACAAAGCTGTTGACGCCGTCGTGGATCAACTCTTCAAAATGAGCGTTGTGGTCGAGTCCGGTAAACAAATCTCTCAGGTGGGAACCTGTGCCTCTAACCAGGATGCCGAAATCGGCAAACTTATCGCCCAGGCCATGGACAAAGTCGGTAAGGATGGAGTAATTACCATCGAAGAAGGAAAATCCATCGATACCAATGTCGAACTTGTCGAAGGTATGCAATTCGACAAGGGATACCTCTCCCCTCACTTCATCAACAACGTCGAAACCATGACCTGCGAGTTAAACAAACCTTTTATTTTAATCCATGAGAAAAAAATCTCTACGGTTAAAGACATTGTTCCCCTGCTGGAAGCCGTTGCCAAGGCGGGCCGACCCCTCCTGATCATCGCCGAAGATATTGAAGGCGAAGCATTAGCTACCCTTGTGGTTAACAAACTCCGCGGTACGCTGCAATGTGCCGCCGTCAAGGCGCCTGGTTTCGGCGATCGGCGTAAAGCCCTCCTGCAGGACATCGCTCTCCTGACCGGCGGACAGGCCATCTTCGAGGATCTCGGTATCCAACTGGAAAACGTCGGTATCGCCGATCTCGGACAAGCCAAAAAGATTACCATCGACAAGGACACCACCACGATCATCGAAGGCGCCGGCGCCACGGAAGAGATTCAGGGGCGCATTGAACAGATCAAACGTGAGATCGACATCAGCACCAGTGATTACGACATCGAGAAACTTCAGGAACGGCTGGCTAAGCTCGCCGGCGGTGTCGCGCAGATTAACGT
Source organism: uncultured Pirellulales bacterium (assembly GCA_964574885.1). GTDB lineage: Bacteria > Planctomycetota > Phycisphaerae > Sedimentisphaerales > SM23-30 > JAFGFX01. The sequence continues at coordinate 10,740 of CAZNQT010000011.1, read as the reverse complement.
CGGTGCCGCAACGGAAGCCGAGATGAAAGAAAAGAAAGCTCGTGTTGAAGACGCTTTGCACGCCTGTCGAGCCGCCGTGGAAGAAGGCATCCTGCCCGGCGGCGGCGTTGCTATGCTTCGCACCTTGGCTGCCCTCGACAAAGTCAAAGCTTCTGGTGATGAAAAAATCGGCGTGGACATCATCCGCCGCGCCCTATGGGCTCCCATCAAACAGCTTGCCGAAAACGCCGGTATGGATGGTTCTATCGTTGCCCAGAAAGTCTTGGAAGGCGGCGACGGCAATGTTAGCTTCGGCTACGATATCATGAAGGGGAAATATGGGGATATGATGGAATTTGGCGTAATTGTACCCACTAAGGTCGAGCGTACCGCATTGCAAAACGGTGCATCCATCGCCTCGCTGTTGCTAACCACTGATGCTGTCGTTAGTGAAATTCCCGAAGAAAAGAAAGAACCGGCTGGCGCCGGTATGCCCCCGGGCGGCGGAATGTACTAAACTGACTACAAACACTATTATCTATATGGGCGTCCATCCCCCCGGACGCCCTTTTTAATTTCAGTGATGGGTGGTATGCTTAAGTTAGTGCTATCATAGGCATGGACCGCTTGAACATGGTTTCTATACATGGTATAGTTCCATCTGAGTAATTGTAGTAATGCTGTTCAACCACAAACCAGGAGAGTTTACTATGAATAATACACCCCATACACGTATTCTCAAGCCGCTCGGCATTACTTTTCTGTTCTCATTCTTTATATCTTCGTTCATATATCTTGATACACTGATCTATGCGGATTCCTTACAGGCTGGGATGGCTAAGATCGATATAACTCCTCAAAAACCGGTCACACTCGCCGGTTATGGCGCACGAAAAGGACTTTCCCAAGGCATACACGACCCCCTGTCCGCACGAGTCGTGGTATGGGAAAACAACGACAGACGCCTAGTTCTGGTTTCCACGGATGTTATCGGTTTCTACAACGGAACGGCGGACCACCTGCGAAAAATTATCCTCCAGAAATTCAAGCTCCAGCCTTCTCAACTGTTTCTCAGCGCCATACACACCCATAGCGGTCCCAACCTATATATTGACAAAACACAAGGCCACGCCAATAATCTGGAATACACCCAATTCCTCAAGGACAAAATAGTGAAAGCCATTCACCAGGCTGTCGAGAACCTCAGTCCGGTTCAATGTGGTGTCGGCGTTGGATATTCTCCTGTCGGTATGAATCGACGACAGACTCGCAACGATGGGATCGGACGCGAATCGGTCGGATACATCAGACTGGGACGTAATCCCTACGGTCCCACCGACAAAGAAGTACTGGTACTCAAACTCGCACAACCCGACGGAAAAATAAAAGCTCTCTTGTTTGATTATGCCACGCACTCTACTTCGCTCGGCGGGAAAAACTATATCATCAGCGGTGACGTCCTGGGGCTGGCTGAACAGTTCGTCGAAAAATTCCTCGCCAACGATATCATCGCTCCTGCGTTCGCCGGTGCCTCAGGAGATATCGATCCCTGGTTTCGCGTCTTACCCGGGTTTCAGGAAGATAACGGTTGGATCCCCGAACCCGTCCTGTTAGGCTCCCTCCTGGGCGAAGAAGTTATCCATGTTTATCGAGATATTAAAAAACTTACTTCCGAAGGAGAAATAAACTCGGCGTTCATCAACCTGGAACTGCCCGGCAAACCCAAGAACGAAATTAGCGTCCCGAAAAATTATCCGAAAACACCGTTGTCGATTACGGTAGCCAGGGTGGGCGATGTTGCCTTTGTAGGCCTCGGCGCCGAAGTGCTCACCGAAATCGGTATGGCGATCAAGAATGCCTCCCCGTTTGAACATACCTTTATCATCACCCACTGCAACGGTGCTGCTGGATATCTTCCCCTTGCCAAGTATTACAAAGAAGGTGGCTATGAAATCCGCTCCTCCCCCTTCGCTCCCCAGGCCGCCGACCTCGTGATTAAACAAGTCATGAAAATGTTACACCAATTGTAAGAAACATCCATACACGAAAGACAGGAACTTACAATACCATAGTAACATACCTCCTTCTCGTTGGCTTGGCAAAGTCATAAATCCTTATATACCAATATATTATAGGACTTCCCGACTTAAAAACTCCGCTCGATGTATTTCTTTAAATGGATTTACCCTGTTTCTTATTACAATTTGAATCCTCATTATGTCATAAAAATTCATTGTAAGACAGGTAGGAAAATTTGATGCATCAAGTCGGGATTACCCCGAACCGATAATAACTCTATGGGACGCGGAGACCTTGTGCCTCGAATTATCACTGATTTCGACGTACGGATTCGCTTACACCGCGACAAACCCTTCGGCAGGGTTTGGCCGGTCAATCTCAGCGAAACCGGCGTCTGTATCCGCCTGCGCCTGCCGGTTGAAGAAAAACAGTTCATTGATCTGAAAATCACCTTGGGTAATGAAGAAGATGTTATGATCCTTTGCGGTCGTATTGCCTGGGTCCGTCAAGATCTCAACGATCAAGTGTATTACTGCGGCATCGGATTTTCCGCTTTGTCTAAAAAACAAGTCGAAACAATCCGTAATTACGTAGAAGCTGGTAGTGAAACTCTCATGGATTTCTTTTCCGGCTTTCCCCTGTTCGATCAATTTTCGTACGAAGATTGTCGCAATCTGCTGCGTATTGTCACTTTGCGCCAGTTACAGAAAAAAGAATTCCTCTACTCCGAAGGTGAAGTTGATATGGACCTCCAGGGAATCTTCATCGTCCAATCAGGTCTGCTGAGTATCTTCAAAGGTAAAAAAGCCAGACCGCATCGCCGCATCGCCGTCGTCTCTCCCGGCGAAATTTTCGGTGAATTTACTTTACTGTTCGAATCGCCCCATACGGCAACCGTCGTCGCTGTCAATGACTCCACCTTAATCCAAATCAACAAAATGGGATTGCAACTCATGAAAGAAGAAAATCCCGTGCTCGCCTATAAAATCATGGAACTCGTCGCCCGCTCACTCGCCGACAGGCTCAAACATGCCACCAAAAAGATCTTCTGTCCGGTACGCGCTTGAGATTGATTACTGCAATTAAAAGGCAACGGCCCATTCCAGTGCCTGATGAATCGCTATCTCCAATTGTTCCTTCGCCGCGTCCGGCCCCTGCATCAGCGTAGGCTCCACCAGAATCGATCGAATCTCGGTAAAACCGATAAATCCAAAAATTATCTCCAAATAACGCTTCTGCAAATCCAGGGCTTCCGCATCCGCGCTCCCTGCATACGATCCGCCGCGAGCTAATACCAGACATAAGGGCTTTCCGGTTACCAATCCCTTATAACCCTCCTCTGGCGAATAGGAAAACGTATATCCCGGTTGCACTAGATTGTCCACATAAAGCTTTAACGGGTACGGTATCGAAAAGTTCCACATCGGGGCGGCAATCAGATATTTATCCGCCGCTTGAAACTCCTCGATCACTGCTTCGACCCGCCTCCAGACTGCCAATTCCTCTTCCGTATGTTTTTTTCCGTGCAAAATAGTATATTTCGCCTGCACCGCCGGACCGTCAAAAGGCGGCAGATCCTTCTCGAACAAATTGACGACAATTACCTCATCCTCCGAATGCGATTTCTGATACGCTTCCGTGAACGCATCCCCAACCCGATTCGAATATGACCGCTCTCCTCGCGGCGACGTCTGAATATACAATAAACGACTCATCATAATCTCCTTCATAATATGTAATCTATAAATGATCCTATCAATGTTCTTTCAGCGGTACTTTGATCCAAACTCTCATACGTTTTACGTTGGCAGCCCCGCATCCCCTGCATTCATCCAATAAACGTGCCATTGAAAAACAAAACCGATACTAACGCAAATCGAAATCTGTAACTCTTCATCTCTAGCTACCCCAAAATTACACATAAATAATTTTATGGCTCTATTCATCCACAAGTCAAATCCCAATCTGAACAGCCTCGGTTTTACCTGTCTCGATGAAATTTCATGGTATAATATAATTAGAACAAGTCAAGTGGAGATCTCGCTATTGATAATGTAGGGAATACCAATAATATTCTGAGTGACCGAAAAGTGATGCACTTTGGCAGGGAAAAAGAAATTTCCTGGCAAGAAGACAAATCGAATAAATCGGTAGCATGCCTAAAATAGAATCTTAACGACTCGCTTCGAGCTTGGTCTATACCTCTGTAAATAAACACTATCAATAGCTTACGGGAGATGAGAATTTCGTTAAATTATATTAAATATATCTATTTAATGTAAGATGGAATTTTTATGGAGGCCGACATATTACTTGTATTCTTCCGTTTTATGTCGGACGATTTCACCTTCGACCATATAGATGACATCCTCCGCGATGTTGGTGGCGTGGTCGGCTATCCGTTCCAGATGTCGGGAAATAGAGAGCATGTGGATAAGCGGTTCCACCCGTTCGGGATGAGCCCGTATCCCGTCCTGAACCGATTGAAACATTTGACGATTCATCGCATCCACTTCATCATCGTTCAAACAGACTTCCTTGGCCAGGGACGCGCTGAAATTCACCAGGGCATCGAGACTGTTTTTTAACATGAATTGCACTTTGCGCGCCATTCCCACGAAATCGAGGGAAACTCCCGGAGGTGGTTGCTGGGCCAAATATAATGCCCGCTCGGCAATATTAACCGCCAGATCTCCAATTCTTTCTAAATCATTATTGATTTTCAACACGGCAATAATAAACCGCAGATCGATGGCTACCGGTTGATGGAGTGCGAGAATTTTCAGGCATTCTTCTTCCACATCTACTTCCACATGATCGATTTCCAGGTCTTTCTCGATAATTTCGCGGGCCAGATTTAAATTACGATCCTGTATGGATAGGGTTGCTTTGCGAACACGGGATTCCACGAGTGCGCCCAGATCCAGAATCTTTTTCTTAAGATTATCGATTTCTCTTTGAAAATATTTTACCATTACTACCTACTCCGGACATCTTAAAATCGCTTATTATGTGCAAATCCGAGTGAACACACATGTACTCCGTCACGCAGCACAACTTCCTGATTCGCATCCTGTACTAATTTTGCCTGCGTGTAGCTAAAGGAGGGAGAGAGCTCATTAATGATTTCCACTCGGTGCCAGGGTATAATGCGCACCATTAGGCATCCCTCTTCAATATCTTGCGACGATTGAACTGATTTGTCAAAGTGATAACTGCGGCAGTGCAGCCGAAGATACGATTCCGTCATTCCCAATACTCGACCTACAAGTAAATGGTTGCGAGCATCGGTGTAGTCTTTTACCGTCCGTACTTTCCAGATTTTTCCGTTTTCGTTTTCCATAGAGGTGATTATCCAAACCTTCCCGTGATATAATCTTCCGTTTGTTTTTTTGATGGTTTCGTAAATAACTTGGAAGTCTTGTCATACTCAATTAATTCGCCCAGGCAGAAGAACGCTGTGAACTCGCTGATCCGAGCGGCCTGCTGCATATTGTGCGTCACCGACACAATGGTATAGTCCGACTTTAACTGCCCGATTAGATCTTCTATTCGTGCCGTGGCAATCGGATCCAGCGCCGAACACGGCTCGTCCATCAAGAGTACAGTCGGTTTCGTCGCCAGGGCGCGGGCGATACAAAGCCGTTGCTGCTGTCCGCCGGAAAGTGCCAGGGCTGATTTCTGTAAATCGTCTTTGACTTCGTCCCATAAGGCGGCGGCCTGTAAACATTCTTCCACTATCTGCATTAATTCGCCTTTTTTACGAATGCCCTGCAGGCGCGGACCGTATGCGACATTGTCAAAAATACTTTTGGCAAACGGATTGGGCTTTTGGAACACCATCCCCACCTGCTGTCGAAGGTTCACCAGATTTATCCGCTTGTCATACACATTATAACCATTTACTTCCAGACGACCTTCCGCTCGGGTATGGGGGATTAAATCGTTCATTCGATTGATACTGCGTAAAAACGTACTCTTGCCACACCCGCTTGGTCCGATGATCGCGGTAACTGCACAGGGTACGATATCCATCGAAACTTCCTTTACGCCGGCTTTACTCCCATAATACAGGGAAAAATCTTGGGCGGAGATGATAGCACAAGTTCCACTACAATGAGTCGCCGACGTATCGGTCTGGATATCCTCGGTATTTCGCTCCGGTTCTATGATAGGGATTAAATCAAACGTGTCCATTTTTATTTTTTCCATAGGCGTCTGAGTCATAGTGTATGTCTTTGCTATCGTTCGCCGTCATGTCTAATATCCTCGTAGCTTTTTGGACATTCGGGAACGAAGGTAAATGGCGATAAGATTCAACAGTAAAACGAGCGTGATCAGCGTCATCACCATTCCGTACTGCTTATGCGGGACCAGCATGGCCAACCGATCCCCGACGGCCAAATCATAACCCCCATAGGATAAAGCCCGCGTCGGTTCCGTAATCGACTCCGGAATAGGCCCCAGAGCCGCCGCACCGGTAAACATAATGGGCGCCGTTTCACCCGCCGCCCGGCTCAAACTTAAGATGATTCCCGTTAAAATTCCCGGCAGCGCCGCCGGCAGGGTTACCGTGACAAAGGTCCGAAATTGACCTGCGCCCAATGCCAGAGATGCTTCCTTATAGGTTTGCGGTACGGACTTAATGGCTTCTTCGCTCGCTCGAATAATGACAGGTAATACTAAAACCGCTAACGTCAAAGAAGCCGATAGAATGCATTTCTGCGGAGGTAAGCCAAGTTTGGGAAATAAGTATAAAATATAAAATGCCAGGCCGAAAAGGCCGAAGACAATACTGGGTACGCCGGCCAGCGTATTCACACAGGTTCGAATGATTTTCACCACGACGTTATCGCCGGCGCATTCTACCAGATACGCTGCTGAAATAATTCCCAGCGGTACCGCAAACGCCATGGCTAACAGCGTCAATAGCAAGGTGCCGATAATTTCCGGACCCACGCCGCCAAAATAATGTCCCGGTGTGCTGTCATCGATAAAATACTGCCAGTAAACCGTCCAGCGCGGGTTCAGCATTTTGTTGATAATCGCCTCCAGATCACCAAACCAGCTTTCCAGCAGCGTCCCTTTGAATTGGGTTTTGCTTTGATCGCGTCGTACTTCTTTTTTAATCAGCGGCTTACCTTTTCCTTGCGATACCCATTCGGTAGCGTAGAGAATGGTATGGAGATTTTTTTGGGCCATATCCCAGCGGGTGGCGCCGTAGCGATTCTGTTCGAGAGGTGGTAAAGACTCTCCCGGCCGAGGCCCAAAAAGCAATTTTAGTGCGTTCTGAACTTCCTCGAGTGGTTTCGCATATTTCGCGCGATCGGCCAGATCGATGGACTTTACGATGGCTTTATATTTCAATGCCTGACGAAAAAGATCCTCCACGGCAGTGTTTTGAAACTCCGGATCGGTTTGGTAGGCCAATACCTGATTCAGTTTTTCTACGGCGGCGTCGGCGTCGGTTTCTTCAAAAGCGTCGGTTAACAGATTTCGTACTTCTCGACACTTGGAGCGAAGCGACCGCTTTTTTTCGCCTCCCACTCCTTTTCGTTCCAGTTCTTCGCCGTATTTTCGATAAGTCTGTTTGGCCTCTTCCACCAGTCCATCAATATCGATACCCCGTTTGAATTGGTCTATCCTTTGATAAAATCCCGCTCGTAACCCTTCGACTTGCTGGGTTTCCGCTTTGACTTCGGCCGGATCGCCTCGGTGATGTTTATCCCATTGCATTTCGCGGAATTCATTGGTACCACGAAATACGACCGCTTTGCTCCCGCGAGTCATCATGGGCCAAAGAAAAATAAACAGAAGGATCACCAATAATACGACGGAGAAATGTGCCGAATACGTAAATATCTTATCAAACCACTGACGAGTTGCTAACGCCAATCGCCCCCAGACGCTTATCAGCGGTTCCAACAGGCTGCGCAGCAATGCCTTCATGGACTCATTCCTCCTGTCTTTTTGAATCGGGACAGGAAATATTCACTTATCAGGTTGAAGATAAAGGTAAACACTAATAACAATACGCCCAGAGCAAATAAGGACATGTAATGTTGCGTACCCCAGGCGACTTCCCCCATGTCGGAGGCGATGTTCGCGGTAATCGTACTGATCTGTTGGGACAAATCCCACCAGGGCGCAGGGATATGATTGTAGGCCTTGCCGGATGCCATCAACACGACCATCGTCTCGCCGATCGCCCGCATCATCCCTAAAATCACCGCGGCGATGATTCCACTATGAGCGGCCGGAATGACAACTTTGATCATGGTTTCGGCGCGGGTGGAACCCAGTCCGTACGCGGCCTCTCGGATCTCGCGGCCCACCGCGGACAGGGAATCTTCCGACACACTGATGATCGTCGGCAACGCCATCACCGCCAGGATCATGGAGGCGTTTAAGGCGTTGGTTCCCGCCGGAAATCCCAATTTTTCCTGCATGTACGGCGCAACGACCAATACGGCGAAAAAGCCATAGGCCACCGAAGGGATCGCGGCTAAGATTTCGATCACCGGTTTGAAGATCTGCTGCATTTTAAAGGGTGCTATGTCGCTCAGAAAGATGGCCGCCAGTAAACCGATGGGGACCGCAAGGACCAGAGCCCCGACCGTGACATACAACGAACCGACAATAATACCCAGGGCGCCGAACTCGGGAGGGTCCGCTTCAGGGTACCAGCTTTTTTTAGTGAGAAAGTCAAGGAGGCTGTAACTCGTCAGGAATCCTATCGATTCTTTGATCACAAACACAAAAATCAGCAATACCGCCAATACCGACGCACAGGTGATTCCAAAGAGAGCCAAACGTCCGGCATGTCCGGTGAGATAGCCGAGCAAATCCTCTCTGGGCGTAAGCAGCAACGACCGAGTGAACTCGGTCGCTGCTCCTGGTAAGGTCCTTTCTGGTTTTGAGGTAGTCGTTTCATCCATCTCTTCTTGCCTCAATCGAACCAGCTTATCAGTAATTGGTCAGGGGTACGAATCCCTTAGCCTCGATAATTTCCTGTCCTTCTTCGGTTAGATAAAAAGTGCAGAACTCAAACACCATGGAACCGAGCTTCGGATAGCCGTTCGTAAACAGAAACAAGGGTCGGCTTACCGGGTACTTCCCTTTGGAGATAGTTTGTTTCGTCGGTTTTACGCCGTCCACCGTCAAGGCCTTGACATTGCGGTCCACAAATCCCAGACCGACGTAACCAATGGCCCCGGCCGTCGTCTTCACCCGAGCGTGCGCCTGCGGATTCCCGGGCACGTATTCCATATTGGAGGCCATCTTCTCTTTATTCATCACTAAGTTATGGAAGGTTTCGTATGTCCCGGAGGATGTATCCCGACTGATGATCACAATCGGCATGTCCGGTCCGCCGACTTCCTTCCAGTTTTTGATTTCCCCTTTATAAATCGACCGAATCTGCGCCCTGGTCAACGCCGTCACGGGATTGGAAGGATGAACAATCACGCAAACGCCGTCCATCGCAATCGCGTGCGCCACGGGCCAGACTCCCTTAATCACCGCACCGCGAAATTCCTTGTCTTTCATAAACCGACTCATCATCGCGATGTCGCAGCGGCTGTCCAACAAGGCCGCCGCCCCATCCCCGCTGCCCGTCTTATTCACGGTAATTTTCAGGTTCGGATATTTACGCATAAAGGCCTCGGCAAATGCATCTCCGATCGGTCCCACCGTGGTAGAACCATCTAACTGGAGTTTCTGCTGCGAGAATCCGACCGTGGGATATAGTACCGCAACTAACATGCTTGCTAGTAACAACTTTTTCATGTCTGTCTCCTTGCCTGATTTGTCATTTTACGTTTTTTCACACTTCCTTGATTCTTCTACTTATATTGTAAATGCTCATTGTTAGGATTTTGTTAATATTAAGTTAGCTCTTCATAAATTTTTTCCGCATCTATTTCGTCGAACGATCTAGAACTTTAACACCATATCCACCTGGAGACGGCGATAATCATTGTCGTCATCGCCTTTTTCGTTCAAGAAATAGCTCACGCCGGCTTCCACATTCTTGGCAACGATATACTTAAACTTGAATTGATGTCCATGACCGTCGGTACCGCCGCCAATAAAGTCCGAATCATTAAACGCCCCGACGACCGCGTCTTTTTCGATGCGACGATAGTTATATTCCGCCTGCCAGGTACCGGGATCTTTGGCCTTGTTAAACTTGTAGCCGACCATACAGCCCTGTTTTTCCGAGGTATGTTCCGCGCCGGCATTGCAGACGAAATTGCCAAAGAATCCCATCGGGATGTCCATCAAAGAAAAGCCCGTTTCCGCGAATAACTCAATAATATTAAAGTCGCTTACATATACATCATCCACGAAAATATTCCCCATGGATTTGCCCTTGTAGTTCAGTGTCTCATCGCCCTGCACGCCGCCATAATCATAATAACTGACGCCCCCGGTTACCTTCACGCCTTCCAGCGCCTGGGTAAGTCCGACCTGAGCTCCCCAAAGTCCTTGCCCGCCGTCCTCATCTTTATCCTCCCGGAGCCAGAAGCCGCCGCCGTTGGCGAACAGTTCTGTCGCTTCGCACAAAGCGGTTTTATAAGTCCCGGCCACACCTTCAGGCGACAGATCGCTATCCCAGATCAACTGATTCTTACCTACGCAATAGAACGGATTCTTCATTTTTCCCCCTACCACGTGCAATCCCTTGACCGCGCCGGGATGATAGTCCAGGTACGCCCAATCCAGCCAGATGTCTTTCCT
>CAZNQT010000010.1:0-23698 GCA_964574885.1 uncultured Pirellulales bacterium | reverse complement strand
GTCAGATTCTGCTGACTGACCAGACCGTATTCCCAGGTCCCCCACGTCCACGCCTTCTTGCCGCTCAGTTTATAGTGATCTGCATAATGCACCACGCCCCGGTCCGCACCCACGTCGTACGCCCCGAAAAAGTCATACGCACAATTCACCGAAAAAATCGACGCCCAGGTCTCGTAGTTCTTCAACCACGATATATCTTTGCCTTCATTGATCGGCCACGAAAAAAACTTCACCCCGTTATGATCCGTACCCAAGGTCATCGGATAGATAAACCGGGTGCCCTTGCGACAGGGAAAGGCGGTGCAGTTCCAGAAGTAATACGGATTCAGCGCCTCGACGGGATTATACAAACGTATCCGTTCATCCAGATAGGCCTTACCCGGATGCAGCGTCACCCGCACCGTCCAGCGCGTCCGCAGTGACTTTTCCAGATTACTCACTTCCAGAAATCCCGAGCCGTCCTCATTTTTTCCCACGAGCGCATCCACCGGCGACAGAATCGTCACCGTATGTACCTGCGGTCCGGCGTTCCATTCCACCCCGCCGCTGATAAACGCGCCCCGCATCGCGATCATGCTCGGTTTGATCACCCGATTCAGATGAAACATCTCCTCCCCCCGCGTCTTATCCAGCACCGAATGCAGCCGACCGCCTAACTCCGGCAGACACGTAATCTTCAAATATTCATTTTCCAGATACAGCGCCTTGTACGTCCGATCCACCTTCGTTCGCGACAGATAATCCTGCATCGTATAGGGATACACGATTGATCCTTTCACCGTCGTCGAACCCTTGACCGCTCCCTCCAGAGCCCAGAACTTCGGATTAATATCCTCCGCCCACGGATATGTCGGAATCATGATCGTCCCCTCCCACACCTTCACCTCCGCGAAAAGGGGGCGGGACATTCCAACCATGACAGAAAAAACAACGATTGTTTGAATCACGGTACTGCGAAACGATTTCATCATAAACCTCCTGAACTCGAATTTGTGGATTTATCGCTTTAACGACAACCGCATGCTTGTTACTTTACTCTTGGCAGCCCCTAAAGCGTAAAACGCATCCTTTGAACCGCTCTTTCCGTTTGTTGCATAGAATAACTTATGGATTCCATAACAATTATAATGATTCCTGTAAATGGCTTAAAGCACGAAATCCCAAGATCCTGCTTAAAAAAATCCAGGCTGGTAAATAGGTTTAAGGATAAACCGATACTCCCGGTATTTTCTCACTTCCCAAATCCATCGGAAAAGATAATAATAGGATTCGGAAAATTGCATAATAATGAATATATTTTTTAAATTTTGCTCTGTATTTTTACATTTTAATATTTGATTTTTAATTTAACTTTGATCCGAGAGCCTTTGTGGCAAGAAACGAAAGGAAAAAACCTATGACCAACCGACGACAAAATCTTCCCTTCATTATTGTCTTTTTCACTTTTACCTTTTACCTTTTGACTTTTTCTTACGCCCAACCCGCTCAATCCACCATCAACCTGATCGAAAAGGCCGCCAAAGTCACGCCTCATCCGCGCCAACTCGCCTGGCAGCAGCGCGAGTTTATCGCCTTCATTCACTATACGGTCAACGCCTTTACCGACCGCGAATGGGGTACTGGTAAGGAAGATCCGAAAATCTTCAATCCCTCCCAACTGGACGCTCGCCAATGGGCCCGGGTCTGTAAGGACGCCGGTATGAAACTCATCATCCTGACCGCCAAGCATCACGACGGTTTCTGTCTCTGGCCCAGTAAATACACTGAACATTCCGTTAAAAACAGCCCCTGGAAAAACGGCCGGGGCGACGTTGTCGGCGATCTCGCTAAAGCCTGCCGTGAATTCAATCTCGCCCTGGGGCTCTATCTCTCCCCCTGGGACAGGCACGAACCGACCTACGGCGATCAGGAAAAGTACAACGAATTCTACAAAAACCAACTCCGCGAAATCCTCACCAATTACGGCCCCCTCGCTGAGGTCTGGTTCGACGGCGCCAAGGGCAGGGATGCCAAGGATATGGAATACGACTGGGAAGGCTACTACGCCCTGGTTCGGAAATTACAACCCCATGCTGTTATCTTCAACGGCATCGATATCCGTTGGGTCGGCAACGAAGCCGGTTACGCTCGTCCTTCCGAATGGAGCGTCGTGGGCCGCAGCAAAGATTGGCGCTTCGGGCAACCCGACGCACAGGCCCGTGATTTGGGCAGTCTCGAACGACTCGCCAAAGCCGACACCCTCATCTGGTATCCCGCCGAAACCGACGTTTCCATTCGCCCCGGCTGGTTTTATCACGCCAGCCAGGACAGCAAGGTCAAATCCCTCGACAAACTGCTTGATATCTATTACTCCTCCGTCGGCCGTAACAGCGTGCTCCTCCTGAACCTGCCGCCCGACCGACGCGGCCTCATCCACGAAAACGATGTCCAACGCCTGAAAGAATTCCGCGCCGTCCTCGACGCCACCTTCGCTAATAACCTCGCCCTTGGGGCTAAAGCAACTGCATCCAGCGTTCGTGATAACAATCCCGCTCACGACGCCGCCACGATTACCGACGACTATCCGGATACCTACTGGCCCACCGGCGACTGGATCACCGCCGCCGACATCGTAATCGACCTCGGTAAACCGCAGACCTTCAACCGCGCCATGCTTCAGGAATATATCCAGGGGGGCCAGCGCATCGAACTGTTTACCCTGGATGCCTGGCTCGATAACGCCTGGAAGGAAATCACCCGCGGCGCCACCGTCGGCTACAAACGACTCGAACGATTCTCCGACGTCACTACTGACAAGGTCCGCATCCGCATCCTCCACTCTCGCCTCTGCCCGACCCTATCGAATTTCGGCTTATTCTACCAACCGCCTACCGACAAAATCCTCGCTAAATTAAAATAACCGCCTTCCAAAAGAGAAAATGTGCCACGGCTGTATCAGCCGTGCTGTACTTACGGTGGACCAATAGCGCAAACCAAGACCAGGATGACCGCGGTTTATCTTTCTTTACCCTGGACCCGATACCCTGAACCCTCTTCTAATTTCTGACTCGTTCGAGGTATTCGCCGGAGCGGGTGTCGATGCGGATAAGTTCGCCGTTTTCCACAAAGGGAGGGACCATGACCTCGGCGCCGGTTTCGAGGATGGCTTTTTTGTACTGGTTGGTGGCGGTGGCGCCTTTGATCTTCGGCGGAGTATCGGTTACTTCCAGTTCGACGGAGTTTGGCAGCACAACCGAGAGAGGCTTGCCGTCATAGAACTGTACTTCCACTTCCGTATTAGGTTTGCAGAATTTAACGCCGTCGGCGAACAGCTCGCCGTCCAGGGTAATCTGCTCGTAGTTTTCCTGGTGCATAAAAACGTGTTCCTCGCCGGCGGAATAAAGATATTCATATTTCTGCTTGTCCATGAACACCTGTTCGAGGGCCTCTTCCGAGCGGATGCGCTTATTGATAATGGTGCCGTCAATAATATTTTTCAGCTTCGTCTGCAGAACCGCCCCGCCCTTGCCGAGTTTTACGTGCTGATAATCGAGTACCAGACAGGGATTGCCATCGACCTTGAGGACCATGCCTTTTTTCATTTCCGTCGCTTTAATGCTCATGCGGTTATCCTTAATACTCCAGTATGCATCGGATCTCTTGCCATTGCCCTACAAGGGCGGTACACTACTCTATATTCAGAATGATGCATTTTAAACAAAGCAGTCGGTGCTGTCAACCGGCAAAGGAGATGGTCATGGCGGTACGAATGGCAATGGTGGCCGGTCAGTTTTATGAAGCTTCCCCCGACGAGTGCCAATTCCATATCAAACAGATGCTGCCCAGCGGTCCCATCGAAACCGAACTGCCGGAAACCATCGTTGCGGGAGTGGTTCCGCACGCGGGCTGGGTCTTCAGCGGCGATCTGGCGGCGCTCGTCTTTGCCGCGATCCGACAAAATGCCCAGGAAAAGCCGGTTGATACCTTTGTGATCTTCGGCGCCGTACATTCGGCAGTTTCACCCATGGGACATTTGTACGACAGCGGGCAATGGGGCACGCCGTTAGGCACAGTGGACGTGGACGAAGGTCTCGCCGAAGCAATCCTGACCGAAGGCGCTCAATTCATCCAGCCCAATTGCTCTAGTCACAGTCGGGAACACTCCATCGAGGTACAGGTCCCGATCATTCAATATGTATTTCCCCAAGCGAAGATTGTACCGCTGATGGTCCCGGCGATTCCGCAGGCGGGTGAGATCGGCGCCGCCGTCGGTCGCGCGATAGCCGGTCAGGACAAACACATCGTTTGTATCGGCTCGACGGATTTGACGCACTATGGACCCTCGTATTTAATGACCTCGATGGGCACCGGCCCGGAAGCGCTTCGCTGGGCCAGAGATACCAACGATAAATTCTTTCTCGACCAGGCGCTCTCGATGCAGGTGGACCGGCTGGTCGATACCGCTAATACCTATCACAGTGCCTGCGGCGGGGGCGCAACGGCGGCCACCGTCGCCGCCGCCCGACAACTCGGCGCCGAAAAAGGATTCCTCCTGGCCCATACGACCAGCGCCGAAGTCATGAAGAAAAAATTCAACCGCTCCAGCACCGACAGCGTCGGCTACGCCGCCATCGTGTTTTAATCTTTAGACGGGATAAACGGATTCACAGGATTATTTTTACTCTTTCATGTCTAAAACCAAAATAAAAAACCAAGAATGGACTGTGGGTATCACAGATTTTATTTCACCGCCGGCGGTGATAGAGCAGGAGGCATTCGGGGAGGCGAAATTTATCTTCCTGACAGATTGGCGACAATCCGCAGAGAACCGCAAACTATGGCAGGAGGCGGACGCGCTCCTGGTCTGGCATTGGGTGATGGATCAGGAAACAATCGATACCCTGGATCGCTGCCGTATTGTGGTTCGCTACGGAGTGGGCTATGACCTGGTCGATGTCGAGGCTCTGATAAAAAAACATATTCCGTTCTGCAACACGCCGGATTACGGTACGGAGGAAGTGGCCGACGCCGCTTGCGGAATGATCCTGGCGATTCAGAGGAAACTGCTCGCTTATGATCGTGCTTGTCGATTCTATGAAACAGGCTGGCAGGAGAATCTGTTAAAACCTGTTCAGCGAACCTCCGAGCAAACCTTGGGAATCATCGGCGTTGGACGAATCGGTACGGCGGTCGTGAATCGGATGAAACCCTTTGGCTATCACATCCTGGGGTACGATCCGTATCAGCCGTCCGGGCATGAAAAAGCGATTGGCTACCAACGGACGCATTCACTGGAAGAATTGCTACAACAATCCGACATTGTCAGTATTCACTGCCCGCTCACAGCAGAGACGCGGGGGATGGTCGATCGCGATTTTCTGGCCCGCATGAAACCGGGCGCCTCGCTGGTAAACACCGCCCGCGGGAAGATCGTTGCGGATCTGGATGATATCGAGCAGGCCTTACAGAGCGGGCAACTGGCCTATATTGCGTTCGATGTCCTTCCGGAAGAACCGCCGCAGGTTCACTCCCTGCTCGAAGCCTGGCGAAAAGATCAGCCGGAGATTGCCCCGCGGATTCTGATCAATCCCCACGTCGCCTGGTATTCCGAGCGCGCCTGGTACGAAATGCGCTACAAAGCCGCCGAAACCGCTCGACTGTTTTTATGCGAGGGAAAATTACGAAATCAAATCACCGAGTAAATTCATTATAACATTTACGTGATACCCGTGTAAAAATGTCACCCCTGCAAAGGCGGGGGAACATCCGGTTTTATATGATAAATGGATTCCTGCTTCCGCAAGAATGACAAGAAGATTAACTTTGCTTATAAGTTGGTTCGTTTTTTGGAACGAGGATCGGTCACTTTCCGTCCGTTCTGAAGGATGCCTTTCATGGCTAACTCGCGGAAGTCGGTCATGGGGTCGTAGAATTTTTTGGTGGTATCCACGGTATTGACCAGCATACCCGGTCGGTGCATTTTCAGTTGACTGACGATGCGGCCGTCCGGCTGAATAAAGCAGGACGGATAGGGCGCGTAGTAGCCGCAGGAATTGGCCATGCTGATCCAGAAATAATTAGTCGCCGCCCGGCACTGCATCGTCTCACGCATAATCACGTTGTGGATCGAAGGGCCGTCCTGGCGGGCGTTGTAAAACGACTGAAAGACACACTCGACCTTTCGTTTTTTAAGTTCGCGATATAACTCCGGAAACCGCAGATCGAAGCAGATCAACAATGCGCATCGGATCCGGTTGATCGTGAACGTTACGAAGTGATCGCCGGTAGTGTAATGCTGCAGATCGCGCGGCGTGCCGAACCGTTTATCGTAGCGATCGACGATTTTACCTGAGGGATCGATCAGATAGAGACTGTTATGCGGTTTATGGGGCGGCGTTAAGGGATGCGTACTGCCCAGCACGATCCAGAGTTTATTTTTTTGAGCCAGTTGAACGATGGTTTCCGTTTCAGCCCGTAAGAGACCCCAGTCGATGCTCTCGGTGGAGCAAAGATCCGCGCCGGCGTACCCGCTCAACGCGCATTCCGAGAAATGAAAAATATCGACGCGCTGACTCTTCGCCTGGCGAATAAATTGATGAATCATGCGCACGTTGCGGCGAATCGAACCCGTAACGGTAAACTGACAGGTAGCGACTTTCAATGTTTTCACAACCATAATTATCTCATAAAAACCGGTTCTCTGTTTGTGATTTTGAAAATTTGGATTTTGTATTTGTTTGGAATGTAGATATTCGGATTTAGAATTTGGTTCCCTTTTAGGGTTGTTTCGGTTTCCTATGGATAGGCAAGCGGATGGTAAAGGTGGTGCCCCGGCTGATTTTACTTTCGAGGTCGATAGAGCCGCCGAGTTCCCGCACGATGCCATGTACGACGGAAAGTCCCAGCCCGGCTGATTTTTGATTGCCGCCTCGCAGGGTGCCGCGCGTGGTAAAAAACGGCTCATAAATATGGGGGATATCTTTCGCCGCGATCCCACAGCCCGTGTCGGCAAACGTCAACACCACATATTCATATTCCTGTTTCAAGCCGATGCGTACGTGGCCGCCGTCGGGCATGGCGTGCTCGGCGTTATCGAGCAGATTGCCGAGCATCTGGTGCAAACGGGAGCCGATCACCTCTACCATCGGCACCGCTTCCAGATGCAGTTCCAGTTTGATCTGTTTCTCCGCCAGCGGTTTTTCCACCAGATGAGCAAAGGTCAGGAGCACTTCGGTCACGTCCGACGTATCGGTTGGATACGCATCCTTTTCGGCGAACGTCAACAGCGATCGGGTGATATCCCCGACGCGATTGGCGGCTTCGGCCGTCATCTTCAGGGCGCGCTGCGTCGCCTCCGGATTGCTGCTGCTCAGGGCATAATCGACAAAGGTCGCCACGCCCCCGAGGATATTATTAAAATGATGGGCGATCCCCGATGCCAACGTACCCAGCGACGCCATTTTTTCCGCCTCGAACAGCTTTGTTTCCAGCATCCGGCGGTTGGAGATATCCCGGATCCAAGCGGCCAGACCTTCCACCTCTTGATTCTCGTCTAACACGGGAGTGAGTACCACCGCCAGTACCAATTCTTTGCCGGTTTGATTCTGATAGTCCACTTCAAAATCGGCAACCTGATGTTTATTGACGGCGCGCTGGAGAGCGCGGTCCAGCAGCGGATGTCGCTCCTCGGGCACGATCTCACGCACGTGATGACCGCACATCTGAGCCTCCGAACGCTCAAATAATCGTTCGGCGGCTCGGTTCCAACTGTGGATGATGCCCTCGCCATCGGTGCCGATGATGGCAAAACTGGAGCAGTTAAACAGGGAACGATAATAGTCTTTCGGTAAATCCGTCATACTCGACCCGCATCATCTACCCCTATGCCTTACTTCCTGGCCCTGATAGCTATTACTATAACTCATGTAATTTACTTCGACGGGTGGCGCCCCCAAGCGAGTCCACGAGCTTGGGGGTGATAAATACACGATGGAAATTTGTGTGCTTTTTATACATCTTCTCATAACCAAGACCCTATAACCCCAGACCCTAGTTCCTACTTCGGCTATTCTCAATTCGACCATTCAGATTTTATCCGGGCGCCTGTCTGCATATCGGGAGCTATCACGACTACCATTTGGCGATTTTGCCCGCCGATTTGACGGGATAGAAATATATGTCCCAGCGTACCGGCCTCGGTCTGCTCCGGCACACTGACGATGACCAGGTAATAGCCCCGCGGTATCGTTCCGCTCAGACTCAGGGCGTCAAACTCTACTCTTGGTCTTTCTTTGACGCGCCGATAGTCCCCGGATGTATCCTGGGCGATTCTCTCCGTCTCCAGGACACTGTACACCTCCGGTACGATCTTGAGGTGGAATTCCTGGGCCTGGCGACCGCCCAGTCCCGGGATGCAATTCACGGCGAATACGCAATCGCCCGCGGGCAGAGTTAAAGCCCGACCGGTCCCCGATCCTTCGGTGATATAGACGGATCGGGCCTGGTCCAGCCAATACGCGGTAAATTGAGCTATATCCATTGGCCGACGGATCAGCGCCGACGACTGAGACAATGCCCGACCGCCCGCACGAAGAACGGTTTGGCGAAAATCGGACCAACTGGACATCGGCGCCACCGCAATCTGAATGCCGTTCTCCTGCCAGAGACGAAGCTCCTGAACGGGAAAGCCCCCGACGGGTTCCGACCCGCCGCTTCTGTCGGCCGAACCCAGTGCGTTATATTGCTGCCAGAAAGGCCAGCGGCTGATATCCACATGACCCGGGATCTCCAGCGGACAAAATTGACAGGTCACTATCAGGATATCGCCGGGATCTTCCAGGGCTGCGTTTTTGAACGGACTTTCTTCGATGAGCTGGGATACCTCGTCATCCTGTCGGCACCCATGTAGGAAACCCACAACCGCACCAAAACCAATGATGATTACCGCTCGTCCACCCAAAGGTCTTCTCCACGTCCCCAGGACCGAATCATCTTAACCTCAATCCATCCCTCTGTCAATCCTTCTGTTATAGGCAAAGAGCCGGGAGCGCCTGCGACCGGGCCCGCGAGGCGGATGGCATCTTGAGCGCCCGGTGTCAACCGGGAGACGTCATCCTGAGCGCTGCGAAGAATCTAAAACTTTGAACCTTGAACATGAAACTTGAAACCTGAAACTTCTTCCTATCCGCCATCCGCTCTACGCTATCCGCTATTTTCTCACAACTCACAACTATCAACGCTCAGTTCCCATTTCTCATTGTATATTTCCCATTTTTTATTGTTCACGCGCCTGAATCTGAACTCGAATCCTGCGACAAACCTGATTCCAGGTGAGACTGCGATCTAATTGATACGCCCTGGCGGCAGCCGCCTGGATGCCCTGTTGCAAAGACGTTCGCAGATTTCGCCCCTGCCCAAGACCTTGCAGGAATCCCGCCAGCAGGTAATCGCCGCAGCCTACGGTGGAATGTACTCGGTGTCGGGTGATACTCTTCGCCTGCCAGGTCTTGTTTTGAGTTACCAGAATTGCCCCCTTCGCACCACGGCTGATCAGAATCATTTTTACCTGATCGAGGAAAACACGAGCGGCTTTGATCAGGGATGCGGGAGTATCTGGAATTGATTTACCAACCAACTCCTGTAATTCCGTCACGTTGGGCTTCCACAAAAACAGACCTCCCGCTGCCACTATGGTGTGCAGTGGTTTACCCGACGTATCCAGAACGATCTTCGCTCCTCTGTCGCGACAGCCATTCACCAACAAATGCACCGAACCAAGATATGGTTCCGAAGGCAGCGAACCGGAAAAGACACACAGATCGTCCGGTTTGACAATATGGACCAAATCCAACCGCAGGATTTTCAAGGCCGAATCGGAAGCCAACAAGCTGGGACTGCGCAGATGCATTTCGCGCCGGTTCTTCGTGTCGATCACGGTGATATTCCTGCGGGTCTCGCCGGGGACGGCCGTGGTCCGCGTCTTGAGGTATTTCCGCAATGGCTTGATCTCGCGCAGCATCTCGCCATGGTCGGCTTTTCCCCACAGGCCCGCTGCGATCGAAGCCGTCTGCATCCAGGCCAGGGCCCGCGAGATATTCAACGCTTTGCCCGCCGGCCGACGGGTTTGCCGGTCGATGTTCTGATGATCCTGCCACGACAGATTCCGCCCTTCGCAGAGTATATCCCAACAAGGACATAGCCCGACGGTGATGATTTTGGACATTATAGCTATCTCCCAATACGTCCTGCATAGCCTAGGATATAATGACAGCCCTGTAAAGCCCAAACCCCTCTTCACTAATATGCCCCCGGTTGATACACACCCTGTACTGCTGTTTCGCTAATGATCCGGGAGCGCCAGCGAGCGGGCAGTGAAATCCGAAACGTTGAACCTGGTACCAAGCATGTAGCTCCGCCGCCCTCGGCGGAGAAACCACAAACCTTCTCCGTTGAGCCTCCATGTTTATCATGGGAGGCTTTTTTCGGACTGCGGCGGCGACAGCCGCCGCTTTGCTATCCACTAATCTCTATCCACTTCTTCCTGTCCGCTCTATGCTACCCGCTATTCGCTATCCTCTCTTACCGCCGACCGTAAACCGTAAATCTTTCTCTTCTAAATTCTGGCTCCTGGATTCTGGATTCTTCTTCTACTGAGAACTGAGCACTGAGAACTATTTCCTCGCTTCTCCCTTCAGGCTTCATCTTTTCCTTCAATCCATTGCCATAAAAAGACTTATATCAATTACGCCTAGGCCGAATACAATTAAATACTTGCTTAAATTGCTAAATATGTCATAATATAGAATTTACCAAAATTACTGTATAGAATGGGATGACCGTGAATAGTATAAATATACGATAAGGAGAAATGATGACAAAAGCACCGTGGGTTACGTTTCGGCCGGAAATCAAGGTCCTCGACTGTACCATTCGCGACGGAGGATTGATCAATGGGCATCTGTTTGAAGATAAACTGGTCAAGGCCGTCTATGACACCTGTGTCGCCGCCGGCATCGACTATATGGAGATCGGCTATAAGAACGATAAAAAAATCTTTGCCCCCGACACGCACGGCGCCTGGAAATACTGCGACGAGGATGATATTCGCCGCATCGTGGGCGACAATGATAGTACCCTGAAACTATCTGCCATGGCCGATGCCGAAAAGAGCAATTACAAACAAGACGTCCTGCCCAAAAAAGACAGCGTACTCGATTTGATCCGTGTGGCTACGTATATTCACCAGGTCCCCACCGCCCTCGATATGGTCAAGGACGCCAAGGATAAGGGATATGAGGTAACCATCAACCTGATGGCTCTCTCCACCGTCAAAGACCGGGAACTGGAAGAAGCTCTCGAATTGTTTGCCGAGAGTGATGCCGATGTCATCGTGGTGGTGGATAGTTTCGGGTCCATGTATTCCGAACAAGTTCGGTATTACGCCAAGAAATACCTCAAAGCCGTCAAGGGCACCGGCAAAGAAGTCGGTATCCACGCCCATAATAATCAGCAGTTGGCGTTCGGCAACACCATCGAAGCCATCGTCTGCGGCGTCAATCGGCTCGACGCCACCATCAGCGGCATCGGTCGCGGCGCCGGTAATTGTCCTATGGAGAACCTCCTCAGTTTCCTGCGCAATCCCAAGTTCAACCTCCGCGCCGTCTTGCAGTGCATTGAGGAGCATTTCATGCCCTTGAGTAAAGAGCTCGAATGGGGCGCTTTGATCCCCTATCTGATCACCGCTTACTTCAATCAGCACCCGCGCTCCGCCATGGAACTCCGCGCCGGCGATAAAAAAGACAATTACGTCGAATTCTACGACCGCTGGAACGAAGCCTGAAAGAATCGCCCAACCGGATTGTAGGGGCGACCCCATGTGGTCGCCCGGAGAACGTGGCCGCCGGGTGCCGGGTGCCACGCTCACGCAAATTCCATCACGGGCATTGCCCGCGTGAGCATGTAGCTCCGCCGCCCTCGGCGAAGAATTTTCTTCCTCGTCATGTGCCATGCTCACGCCCACCTGAGCATGTTCGATGCCCTGAATGGGCGAAATGTATAATGAGGTAACATATTTGCATATAAATACGTTGCTCTCTGCATAAAATCTTTGTAGCATTGTAGTGTTGATATTAACGTAATCATGAGGATTATAATGGGACCAACTAGAAAAGGAGAACCACAATGTCCAGAATCATTCTGTCAATCATGTTGATTTCGTGCGTATTGATCGGATGCCAAACTATGGATCAGAAATCCGCCTCGAAAGAAGGCTGGATCTCCATGTTCGACGGCAAAACGCTCGCCGGCTGGAAAGCCAACGAAAAGGAAAACTGTTTCTCCGTCAAAGACGGCGCCATCGTGGTCCATGACGGCCGTAGCCATTTGTTCTATGTCGGGCCGACGGGAAATGCCAGCTTTAAAAACTTCGAATTCAAAGCCGACGTCATGACCGAACCCGGCGCCAATTCCGGCATCTATTTCCACACCAAATACCAGGATTCCGGTTGGCCCGACGCCGGCTATGAATGCCAGGTCAACAATACGCACTCCGATTGGCGCAAGACCGGCAGTTTGTACGCCGTCAAGGATGTCAAGGAAGACGTCATCAATAAAATCCCCCTCAAGGACAACGAGTGGTTCCATTATTATATCAAAGTCGTGGGCAAGCATATCCTCATTAAGATCAATGGCCAAACCCTGATCGACTATACCGAACCGGAGAATGTCAATTACCCCAACATGCCCGGCCGAAAAATCTCCTCCGGCACCTTCGCCCTCCAGGGTCACGACCCCAAGAGCGTTGTCCACTTCAAAAACCTGATGGTCAGACCGTTACCATAAATACTATACTCATAAAATTCTTTTAAAGGTAGGCCTAATTTTTAGACCCCTTTTTACAAAACAAACCCATTTTTCCTCGTTTTTAGCCCAAAAACACGGTTGCTTTCGATCTATCGTGCTTTGGTTCGGTCATTTTTGGGGTTTGGGAAAGTCCTGGTTGGCTTCGAGTTCCTGGTCGGTGGGGGTTTTGGAGGGTACGCCGTTGGCAGGGACCTCGGCGCCGGCGATCCAGACCAGGGCGTTCAGGACGATCTTGCGGAAATCGTCGTTGGCCCAGTTATGGTGCCAATGGCCGCCGGTGAATCCGAAACCACGCCCGCCGTTGGGGCGTTCATAGACCCAGGCGACATGTTCGGGCATGCCCATCCGGGCGCGGACGTATGGATTGCCGCTGTGGGGTCCGTCCTTGCTTCGTCGGGTCGAGTCAGGCGGAACAGCGGTAAGGATGGGCGTAACGTTGGCCATATCTTTGACGAAGCGCATGTGGTAGTACCACTCGTCCTGAATCTTGAAGGGTTTGACGCCTCGGGTTACGGGATGTTGGGGTAAGGTCTTAAAATCGGCCTCCCACATAGGATTGACCGACCAGTACGTTTCATAGTATCCGCCGATCCATTTCAGGAGGAAATCGCCGGGTTTCCCTTTGGGGACGATGAGCGCGTAATGGAGGATGCCGATGCCGACGCCCTTCTGGGCGAGTTTGTCCACTTCTTCGAGGTGGGGGATCATGATGTGCCCGTCGCCGCCGTCGCAGTTGATGGTGATGGCGTCGGCGTTGTCGAGTGCGGTGGGATCCTTAGGCCAGCCGCTGCGATACACGACGGCATATATATTGGGCATGTTCTGATTGAGACAGCGAGCCAGGAGTAGATACCCGGCGTTGTGCTCGTGGGCGCCGTAGCCGTGACTGGGGGCGCCGCCAATCATCACAATTTTCTTTTTGTCGATCATCGACAATCGCTTGAGGCGAATGTCCTTGAACTGAATGGTCATGGGAGGCCCCTGGTGCACCTGGAGGGCCAGGATACCGGAGCGACGCGCATCGGTTTTGTTTTCGTCGGTAACCTCGCACATAATATGGCTATTGATTATCTGGATAATCTTATTACCACGGACGATGAGGTGATACTCATTCCAGTCTTTCTTGCTGATATAGGACTGGAGTTGTTTGGAATCACCGGTCTTACCGACGACCTTGCTTTTCTTTTGGTCGGCGCCGAGTATCACTTTGGTTCCGCGCTGGGCGAGGATGCCTCGACCTCTTTCTTCGTAGAGTATGCCGGTGTAATTGTCGCCGGATTCGATGTCGGCCTGGTAGCCTTTGACGACGTAGTTGCCGAGGTGCTGCGAGCGGTACTGGATGCCGGAGTTGGCCCAATCGGAGGTGATGCGATATTTGAGCTTGAGCTCGAAATCATCCACTTCGCCTTGATTCCAGATCAGAAAGGTATTGGATTTGGGGGGATTCTCCTTGGTGGTCTGGCCAATGATGGTTCCGTTTTCCACGCGCCAGAACTGTTTATCGCCGTCCCAGCCGTTGAGGGATCGGCCGTCAAAAATGGGTTTAAATCCGTTTTCCGCCGCTTGTGCGCAGACGACGCCACTAAAAACCAATACGAGAACCATAAGACTCGGGCAACGCAAACGATTCGTACACATAACCTTTTCTCCTAATCAGGGTTCAATTTGATCCTTTCCAATTTCTTAATGTCAGGCAATTAACAGCTTTGCTTCTTAGAATATAATTGCGTTTGATTATGTCAATCTCGACGACCACACGCTGGCATCGTGTTAAGGGCGGGGCACCGGCATCCGTCACCTCGCAGATGATATGGATGGTTTGCCCGTGGCGAGCACCGTATGGGAGGCGGCGCTGAGAGCAACAACAGTCAAGAAAACACGTACGAGATTCCTTTTCATGGGTTCACCTGCAATTTAGTATTTTTCAATCACTTTTAGGGTTCAAATATGATTCTGCGGTAACTGGTAAGGTTATGAGTGCCGTCGTCGCCATCAAGGACAATCACCGGATTCCGGTTGCCGGCGCCGTCCTTGGCCCAGTCCATTCGGGCGGCAAAGTTGTTGAAGGCTGTCGGGTAGAACCGATCAAAATACGATCGGCAAGTACCGGCTGGTTGCCACAAATTGTTTGCGTTCCCTTTAAACGTTCCCCCCCAACTACATTGGGCCGGATCTTCCGGGTCATTGAGTCCGGTGGGCATGAGATACAGGAAAGAGGGCGTGTCGCCTTCAACGCCATATTTGTACTTAGGATATTGACTGCCCAGGTTGCCATGGCCCTGGATATGGGTGGCATACTGATTCCAGTTGCTTTTCCCGGTGGCATTATGAGCTTTCCAGTCACATTCATCCCAGATAAACAGAAGGTTGTTTCCCAGGTGGAAATGTCTGTCAGTACCACAACACGCGGTTTGAGCGGGTTCTGCAAGGGAGAAAGCAGATACTGTAGTGAAAAGCATCAGAAGTGTCAATCCTAATCGTATCTTAATCCTAATTCTGCCTTTCGGTTTTTCTTGAGTCAATATCTCCACGCCAAACCGAATGAATGTAATTCGACTTATTTGCAGGTTTGCCTAATCACCTCCTTCGCAATATTGCTTCAGCAAGGCTTCGCTCAGAAGTCTGTCTTAATAATATAGACTTTTTCTCCGTTCTCAATAATTCTAATTTGGCCGCCATTTTCCATAATAGCTTTTTCAGCAATATCGCAAATGCGACCAACTAGGTCACTTATTTTAGTCCTTGTTGGTAAACCCTCCCTAGTGTTGTTTACATAAGTATCATAAAAAGGCCTTGCACCATTAGCATATATCATCGTATAGTTCTTAGGCAGCTTTTTTTCTCCATACATTACACCTATAAGCCCTCCGGTAGTTGCGGGTTGGTTATCGCAATCAAGACCGGCCGAAGTCGCTATGGACAAGTTTTTCTTAAAATCAGAATTTGAATAGATCATGGACATAATTCCCATAAGACCGTTTGGTAAAGCATCAACTTTAGACGATAAATCGTCAGGATGGGTTTTCGAATAATATTTATCGTATATCAGCTTACGGGTGTCCCGCCAATCAGGATTTTCGGCACTCCATCTTAGTACGTCCAGGATACCCCGATATAAAATATTATCTTCAGGCACCTGTTTTAAACCTATTTGAATTAACTTATCATAGTCTGATTCGAAAAATGCAGCACTATACATTGCCGCATAAAACTTGGCAAGGTATACGGCATAACCGTCATTGGTGATTCGTCCGAACCATTCTGCCTTGCCAGCGGCCTTTTGTGTCATACCTGGGTAAAAACAACCCCATATCTCGGTGGATATTGACGCCATCAAATCGTTCCAATAAGGATTGTTCTCTTTTGAGCCGGTATCAGGCGGCATTTTGCCATTGCGAATATCATCTACTGCTTTCTTAGTTGAAACCCAAACCATGCGTTTTACATGTTTGGCCATCATGGGAGCAATTTCCTCGTACGTAATATCCAATCCGTATCTTTCGACAGCATGTAAAGTAAGGAATTCGAGGTCGTGATCATCATCAGAAGGCGCTCCCCCTAAGTATTTGATCAGTACATCCATATTTCCTCTTTGGTCTCCATCATTAATTCTTACATCCCCCTTGTTTCTGGAAGTAAAAAATTTATTTACGTCAAAAGGGACGGGCTTGTGATTGTATAATAGCTCAAACGGGAATCCGAAATAATTTCCTGTGAGCTGACCAATCCAGTATCCGGAAATTTTATCTTCCAGTTCACTTCTGGTGATTTCTCTTGTCCGAAAATCCTGTGCCTCAACGGTTGAACTAACAAGCAGTACCACGCTTATAAAATAAATCGTTTTTATCCTCATACCATACTTTAACTGAGCAGACATTTCCCGTTTACACCTTTTAAAAAACACCATTCACTCCTTATACCATCTCTAATCCTATTTACTTAGTTCGTCCATTCCACGGCATCCCCTGCAAGTTCATTAAGGTACATCTCCAGATTAGTATAGCTCTCCGCCGAAAGATTCGTCTTTTTTCCGTCTTCCTTGTTCGATGGATCAAGGCCATGTGCCATTTCCCACACATCCGGCATACCGTCATGGTCGGAATCGGCAGGAACCGGTCCGCCTCGAAGATTCGGCCAACCACCCACATCACCCGGAGCAGTAATAATACCGTTGTTACCATAGGTTGCGGTACCATTTCGGACTTCCTTTATGATGCGTGCATCCACTGCATCGCGTTTGGGGAATGAGCAGCCGGCACGAGCAAGAACCGCTTGGTAGGCTTCTTCCGGGGTTTGCTGATGAATCGCCATCGACGGCCATGGTTCATTCCGTTGTATGTAATTGCTGCCGTCTATGCCTTTCCAATTATCCTTAGTAACTTCGGGACTGCCAACCACCACATTGTCCGCGACATACCAACTGCCCTTGTCGTTACCGGTACGCGCGGAAGGTTCGGCCATCCGGTCCCTGACGCCGCCGACCGTGGCCGGCCCTGGTTTGTAGTAATTGGCAACAATGTTGATGGTGGAGAATTCAATCGGCGGTTTGCGCCGGTCGCCCGGCTGATGTGCTTCCGCTCCATAGGAACTTTGATATCCCCAGTTGTACAATACATTGTTTCGGTAATCGTTGAATCCGCACCCGGAGGCCCACCGCGGATTGCGACTGTCATTGTGTGCGATCAGGTTATGATGGTAGGTAGCATGATGGTTTCCCCAGACACCGCCAAACCTATGTCCGGTGTTTTCGCCATTCACAAATTTGGCGCAAGCTTCGGTAATCATACACCATTGAATGGTGACGTTTTCATTATGGTAAAGGGACATCACCTCATCGCTGCTCCAACCGGCCGATACATGGTCCAGGATAATGTTCTTCTTATACCTTCCGCCTATGGCATCCGTTTCCACCTTGGGATTTGCCCTTACGCGAATATACCGGATGATCACGTCGTTGGCACTTAGGCCAAGACTTCCTTTAATGCAAATGCCGTCACCCGGTGCGGTCTGTCCGGCGATAGTAATTTTGTCATTCCTAATGCTAAGATTTGCTGTTATCGTGCCCGAGACACGGAAGAGCACCATCCTGGGTTCCGATGCCCCAATCGCCTTCCCCAGACTGCCCGGCCCGGAGGAATTGAGGTTCGTGACTTCGTACACGGCGCCGCCACGCCCGCCCACGGCGTATTTTCCATAGCCCTCGGCAGTGGGGAATGCCAAGGGCCGGGCGTGAAGCATGCCGGCGTACCCTAATACTGAAACAGCCAATACTATTGATTTTGTAAACCTAGCCGACTTCATGGTTACCTCTCTGTTTAATTGATTTAGTTGTTTGTCTTTTGATTATGCTATTCAATCTCGACGACCACACGTTGGTATCGTGTTAAGGGCGGCGTGCCGGCATCCGTCACCTCGCAGATGATATGGATGGTTTGCCCGTGGCGAGCATCTTTAGGGACGGTTAACGCGGCTTCCCGACGGTCGGCATTTTCGATCGCGACCGCTCCCGCATAGGTATCCGCTTCTTGGTACTGCCACCAACGGTAGGTCAAAGCATCATTATCGGGATCGGAGGCGCCTTTGGCACTGAGTGACAGCCTGTCGCCGGATTGAGCCTTCCGGTCCCGGGGATGGGCCAGTTTGACCATCGGCGGGTGATTGGCTTGAGCGTAGGATTTCACGCACCAGTCGGCTCGCGCCGCGAAATCGTTTTGTATCGCATCAACCCAGCGCCACATGGGTTTGAGATAGGCGGTCAGGACCTGATCGTCCGAGATATTCCTGCGTAAGCGCTGCCGGCCCCAAGCCGTTGACGAGTACCATCGTCCCAGGGGATACCGATATCCCGGCTCGGGCACGGGATCGAGCCAGGTATTCTCACGCACTCTAGTATAGCGACCGCCCCAACCACCCCAGTCGGGCGACTCCGCGCTTCGCAACCCGTTCGGGATGATATACAGAAACGCTGGTGAATCTCCTTCGGATCGGAACCGCCCGTCTTCATGGGCCTTGTACAAGGCACACAGGGGACCGTGATTCACCAAGATATGTTCCTTCATCCAGGGGCCGTCAAAGAAGAGGTGCTTCGCCTGGGGAATAATCTTTTTCCAATGGTATGCGATGGCTATAAACTGATCGGAGATAATCGTCGGGATATTATATTTACCCCAATGGGATCGGATGTAGTCCTGGTAGGTGGCATCCTGCTCCCAGATAAAGAAGAAGCGGATCTTGTCGGCCACATAGGCCATTTGATCCGGGTGTTCTTGTTCAATGGTCTTCAGGGCGCGGGCAATGGTGTTGGGACCGCCCCAGGCCTGGAGCCATACGGGCCGGTTATCCGCTTTGTCCAGTAACACTTTGACGATGTACTGCGAACCGGGGGTGATTGCATCCATCTCACCTTGAGCCTTGACGTTCCCCAAGAGCGTGCGAACCTGCAAATAGTCGGGCGATGGAAAGCGGGGATCGTGCTTGACCAGATTCGGATAGACCTGGGCATAGGCATCCAGAAATGGCTGGACCCAGTCATCCCCGGCCCAGTTGTGTCCCTGTGAGTGGTATTGTGAACTCGAGGTAATAATCGCTTCGACGTCCCATTCATTGGTATAGAGCAGAAACCGGACCAACGAACATTGGTCGTCGATCTCGCCGTCCGAGGTCGCAATCACCCGCGGTCTGCCGTACGGATCCGCAGGCCCGGGTTCGAGTTTCGCCAGCAGCGTATGGGAAGCGGCGCTGAGAGCAACAACAGTCAAGAAAACACGTACGAGATTCCTTTTCATGGATTTATCTTCCATTTCAGTTTTCAGGTTTTGGCTTTTCTGCGGATATTGGCGACCGACAACGGAGCATACGGGCGGCGAAGTCGCGCAAGAAATCCTCGCGCCACCGGCTGACCGTCTTGGCGCCGATGTGTTGTCCCTCCGCGACCTCCTTTGAGGGATCATCCGTCCACCAGTTAGGTAAATTCGCTGCCGGATGCTGCGCCCTACCGGGGGCCGGAGTGTAAACCGTGATCCCTCCGGTTTTCCCATCGAGCTCGGGCACATTGCTTTGAATCTTGAAAACATGACTTTTAGCGGCCTTCGGGCAAAACCGGAATCGCATCGTCCCGTCGCCGGGAGCATAGCCGGGCAACTTCTGATTCTCCACCGCCAATATTGCCTCGGGCTGCTCCGGAACGTCATTACCCATTGACAGCACGAGTTCCAGGATGCCAAACACCTCCAAGCGATCCTCTTTTGTGGGCATTCGCTCGAGTCGGTTATAGGGGCGTTTCCAGGCCCGTACAAAGCGTCCCCCCCAACCGGGTTGCGAGGGGTCGTCGGGCGTACCCTTGAGCAGCCAGCCGACCGACGGCGTGTCCCCCATCTTGATATCGGCCTTCTTGCTGACAAAGAAATTGCCCAGTGCGCCTTTGCCGGCAATGTGCCGGGTAACGAATGCCTGATTGCCCCATGGGCCTGACTGATTACCCCCCGTGAACCAGCCGCGATACGTATCGTTCGACTCGATGATCCACAGATTGGGATGATTATCTACAATATATTGGTAGGCATCCGGCGACCACTTTTTGTTCGGCCCGCCGATCCAGTACACGCGCAGCCTGGGCAGGATGTCGGGTGCATCGTGCAGCGCCTGGGCGAGATCTTCCATTAAGCCCCAGATGAGGACATAGAGCGGTCGCGGATCATCGCGTCGTGCACATTCCACGATCCACCTTGATCCCTCCGTCGAGCGTCGCACCCCCGCGTAGGGCGCCCGCTCGGTCTCGCCCTGTTTGGTGAGCGCACGCAGTGCATCGGGCGTGGGGTAGCGATCGGAATAGGTGTTCAAATTGGCGTAATCTTTCTCATAGCAATCAATGACCTGCAAAATGTGTTTTTTTCGACCGCGATCGAAGGGGGATGAAATGACGCCCTCGATGTCAAAGCAGTCAGCATATACCAGAAGATGCACCATGGATTGAAAATCGTCCGGATCGGTCCCACCGATGTCCGTAGAGACAATGACGCGATAGCGGCGGCCATCCAGCGCGCCGCGACGCCCTATTGCCATCGGATGGTTATCATGGGATCTTCGGATTTCAGCAAAGGCGGCTGAACTGGTCAGAATACAAAGTATTACAATAATAAATCTGGGATTTCCCATAAGAAATTCAAGCCCATGAATTTAGCAAAGAATACCCTTACACATTGAGATCTGTAAATCCATTATACCGAGCGAATAGAAAGCGAGTAACAAAAACCTCCGCCATTTGAAAAATACCATACCGCGAGTGTTTCCGTTCCCCGGTTCCAATTTTCACCAACTTCTCTCGCCGTGTGGTCGGCCTTAAGGCACGACGGTGGTATTCGATCTTTTTCGGGGGGTGGCGGGAGTCGTAGTTCCCGCGCCGGGGGTCGAAGGCGAAATCGAACCGGATCGAGGCGTGGGGGCAGGCATTCTCATGGTAGGCGGGGGCTGAAAGATAATGCCGAGATCGATACTGCCGAGATTGGCGATAAGGCCGTTCCGGTCCACGCCATAGGCGATCAGTTGTTGCGTATGTACGTTAATCAGCCAGAGTAAATCAGTGCCCGTGTCGAGGCGCGCACTGGCGACGACGAAATCACCGGCGCGAGTACTAGAACCGGCGTAGGACGGGCGCAATTGAAAGATCAGAATGGCGCCGAGCAGAACAGCGGTGCAGAGTAAAAAGGCGATAACCGTATTTTTGGAGACCATGGCATTGCTCCGGTGTAATTGGTTTCTGGTTTCTGGTTTCTAGTTTCTGGTTAAAGTTGAGATCCTTGGCTGTGCTCAGGATGACAGTCTTATGCTTTCCGGTTGCTGACGTTAATAATTCCAGGGCAGGCCGGCGTCGATATCGACGACCTGGCCCACTTCGATCTGTCCGGTATTTTTATTGTAGCGACAGGTGGTGAGTTGGTGATTGCCCATGTCAACGATCCAGACGGCTTCGGAATCTTCGTCGAGTCGTCCGGGGATGAGCATATAATCATACGGTCGAACCTGTCCGTAGGCTTTGGGCATGCCGACCTGAGTGATGATTACAGCGGTGAGCAGCAGTACATTGACACATATAAGAACCACCAGCCAACGATTTTTTTTGTCCGTCATGAGAAATTCCTCTCTGGAACCATGCGTCGGTCAGGAAATCATTTTAATCCAGATGCGATCTTCTGGAACTTTTGATCCCGAGTGCGATCGTGGCGGCGGCGAGTGCGGAGCCGGCGATCCAGGACAGATACAGCTTCGGACGTTTCTCCTTGGGGATCACGCTTTTGACTTCCGTATCTTTTTTCCTTTGTCTTTTAGCGTAGGCCGGCTCGGCCGCGGAGGTTAGTATAACCAGGGAGAGGACGAGGATCAGCATTCGAGTCAGCCACTTTGCTTTTTTATTCATAACCATCCCATATTTTACGAATCCGTACATCCCATATATCCACATCCCCATTATACTCGGGGAGGAAAGATTGGCAAGAGATTAGTTTGCCGGAAAAAGGGGCATTTTCCCGGCTATCCCGTTGACTTTTCGGAGGCCCAGGAATGAGTGAGGATCATTTTGAGCAGGGCGGCGAGGATCAGGATGCCGCCGAGGCACATGCCGATGGGAGGGCCGACGGAGAAGTTGGGGCAATATTGAGAGAAGACCAGGCCGACGGCAGAACATACGACGATGGTGAGTGCAATGATCAGTAATTGCCAATGGAGCCGGCGAGCGAACAGGGCGGCAATAGTGGCGGGGATGATCAGATAGGCGAAGACCATAATGACACCGACGATCTCAACGGCGACGGTAACGACCATCCCCATCAGGGTGTAAAAGAGGAAGTCCCAACCAAATCCCTTGGGACCCTGCCCGGAGAATCGGCGATAATTATCCGAGAGGCGATTCAGGGGTTTGTGGAAGATTAAAAAACACAGCGAGATAATCAGAAAGAGAACCAGACATAATTTGATATGGTACGACTCGATCCAGAGCAGATTGCCGGCGAGCATTTGCTGGAGATGGACATGTTCGGCTGAAGCGGCGCCCACCAAGAACAGGACGGCGGCAAAGGCAACGGCGTAGGTCACCCCGATGATGGCTTCGAGGGAGATCTGGACGATTTTCTTTTTGGCCAAGGCATAGAACAGGGCGATGATCATCACGCAGAGAAAGGAACAGCCAAACCTTAAGACACTTTCAACCAGCTCATGATTATGTTCGGCATCCTGGGAGAACAGACTGACAATCTTTTCCACCGCCACAGGCAAACCGGCCAGGAAATGATCGCGATGCCCCTCATGATATTCGACGGCAAAATGGGCCAGGGTGGCGCCGACGGCGGCAAACTGGGCCAGGGCGATATCAATAAAGATAATCTCCCGGCGGAGTACGTGCGTTCCCAGATACCCGAGGATCATCCCGAGCAGAATACAGGCGAGATAGCATAAGCCGAACATGTGGAAGATTTGGCGATATAGGTCATCCGGTTTCTGATTTTGGATTTGGGGCAGAGGGGATTCTTCTAACCGAGTTTCTTCGAGATGTTTTTCCTGGGTTGATTCTCCGACAAGTTGTTGGGCCAATTGTCGTAAATAGGCCGATTCGTCCTCTGCGGAGATTTCGTGGTCGGAGTTTGGCTGAGAAAATTTGGGGGAGGGTTGATTGGGTTCCTGCTCGGATTTTGCCTGCGACGAGCCGGCGGGAACGCCCCCTACTATCAGAAGCGATACGGTACATGCGAGCATCCATTTGTACCTGTTATTTATTAATATCTTAGAGATCCAAAGATACGCGAAACGCAAAATTTCCATCGGACATGATCCACCCCCAAGCTCGCGGACTCGCTTGGCGGCGCCACCC
>CAZNQT010000009.1:0-23981 GCA_964574885.1 uncultured Pirellulales bacterium | reverse complement strand
GTACTGGCCTCAATTTGAAGGCCTACTTGATGAACTCGAGGTCAAGATGAATATGTTTATCGAAATGGTCAAAGGGCACGGCGGGGAAGTGATCGAATTCGGAATTGTGGATGACTCGGAATCCGCATACGCAACTCTGACGAAGCTCAAGAGCGCCGATCTGGATCTGGTATTTTGCCAAATGCTTACTTACGCCACTTCGGCTTCATTTGCCCCCATCATCCGGGGACTGGACGTTCCGATTATTCTGGTGGCGCTTCAACCCTTGAAGGCCATGGAGTATTCCCTCGTCTCCACCTATATGCAGTTATGCAATGATGATTTTTGCGCCGTACCGGAATTCACCGGCGTAGCGGTTCGGATGGGGAAGAAGGCGCCGCCCGTCATTTTGGGATCGCTGGAGGCCGACCCGGAAGCGGAACGAGAGATCGCCCAATGGTGTCGTATCGCCGCCGTATTGGGCAGCCTGAAACGATCTCGGATCGGTCATTTCGGTCATCCCATAGAACACATGCTGGATATGCAGACCGATCAAACCGCGCTCACGGCGACGTTTGGTTGTCATATCGTTCAGACGGAGGCCGAGGAACTGCTACAATTGGAACGAACGGTTTCCCACGTAGATATTAACATCAAGCAGGAACAGATCCTGGCTCTTTTTGAGACGCCGGATCCGAACACCGATCCAATCACCGAAAAGCTGACCCGTGAGGACCTGGAAGCGGCCGCCCGGACGGCCGTCGCTCTCGATAAATTCGTTGAGGCTCATAATCTGGATGGCCTGGCGTACTATTACGAGGGTGAGGAAGGAAGTCCACTGCGCCATCTGGTCACAAACCTGATCGTAGGCAATTCCCTGCTTACCGCCGCTGGTTTTCCCATGTGCGGCGAGTCGGATCTAAAGACCTGTATCGCCATGATGATCATGGATCGCCTGGAATGCGGGGGCAGCTTTGCCGAATTTCATCCCATCGACTTTATAGAAGGATTTGTTTTGGTTGGTCACGACGGACCGCATCATATCAATATCGCCGAAGGAAAACCGGTATTGCGAAGCCTGAAACAATATCACGGAAAACCGGGTTCGGGCGCGAGTGTCGAGTTTAAGATCAAAGAAGGCCCCATTACCATTCTCAGCATAGGCGTTACGGCTCAGGGCCGCTTCAAGTTTATTATCGCGGAAGGGGAAAGTATGGAAGGATTCATACCCCCCACGGGGAATACGAATACGCGCGGAGTGTTTCGACCGGATGTGAAAACGTTTTTGAAACGCTGGGTAGCCGAAGGTCCCACCCATCATTTCGCGCTGGGCGTCGGACATCAGGCGGACGCTTTGCAAAAAATAGCAGAAATTTTCGACGTGGAGAGCGTTGTCGTCACGCCCTAAGAATAGGAGATTATTATGTTCATCTTGCGAAAGATGGTAATGATTTTGGCTGTCGTTTTTGGTATCGCATATCCAATAGCACATACCTGCGGGGCGAATCCCATTGAGAACAAGACAACACTGGATGAGGGATTTCAACATCCGCCTAAGTCCGCCAGGCCTTCGACCTATTACCTGCTGCTAAACGGCTACATGAATCGAACCTATATGGAACAGGAGTTGGCGCAACTCCATAAGATGGGGATTCGCGGTCTTTGCGTTTTCGACATGGGCGGGCGGGGGCGCAAAGAAAATCTGCCGCCGAGCGGTCCGGCCTTTATGAGCGAGAAGTGGAGGGAGAATTTCGCGCTCCTGGTTCAAAAAGCCGGTGTACTGGATATGGACGTGCAACTGGCCGTAAGCAGCAGTTGGGATATGGGCGCCTCCTGGGTGAAACCGGAGCAGGCCAGCAAGGCACTTTATCATTCCTCCCTGAATGTTACCGGTCCAACTACGTTGAATGAAGCATTACCGTTTCCGGATATTCCCAAAGGATCGCCTCGGGACAGTCAAGGTCGCCCCTTGTATTACCAGGAAGTAACCGTTCTGGCCATTCCGGAAAACGAAAGACAATCGGCCCACGAATTTATTTTGCAATTGCCCCACCCCGATCAAATCCAGATCGATCACGTTGTGCTTTACAACTGTCGGAGTGACGATTCAAAGAAATACGGTACGCTGCATCTTTTCTCGAAAGACTTTTCGATTGCCGTGAGTCAAACGGACACTTCCGACGGTAGTTTTCGTGAAATACTACGTGATTCGTTGAAACCGAACGCCAAACCGCAACGGTTCGATTTCCCTGCAACGCACGCCAAATATATACGACTCCATATTTACAACGGATATAATCCTCGGTTCGATCAGATACAACTGGGAGAGTTTGAGGTGTATTCGACAAAGGGCCGCAATGTCGCAGGTTCTCATGAGGCGGATCGGACTCAGTCAGGCGCAAAATTAATACGTTTCAGTTCGCAGGCCGGACACAGCGGCCGCTGGACGGCGGATAACATCCACGATGGCGTTCTTTCCGGCCCCAACGGCAGTTGGTCTTCCGCGGGGCCGCCTCCCTTGATTATTAAAAATCCCGCCGCCATCATCAATTTGACCGATCGTCTCGACAGCGAAGGAAATCTCAAATGGGAGGTTCCGTCCGGCACATGGACCCTATTGCGGTTTATTTGTGCCAATACGGGAGAGCGGCTCAAAGTTCCCAGTCCCGCTTCGAACGGACTGGCAACGGATCATTTCAGCAGCCGGGCTACGGAAGACTACCTCAGACATCTCACGGACCTTCTGCACCAAAAACTCGGTGATTTTCGTACTACCTCATTGAAACAATTATATCTACCCAGCTACGAAGTGCGCGGCGCCATTTGGACCACTGATTTTATCGGGAAATTTAAAAAATATCGAAACTATGATCCTACACGATATCTTCCCGCCTTACTTGGCTACGTCATCGAGAACCAGGAAGTTACGGATCGTTTTGTCTATGATTTCCGCAAGACCCTGGGTGATTTGCTCGTGGATGCATATTATCGTACTGCAAGTACGTCGGCACATCGTGTTGGACTCGGCGTGGAAGCGGAATCGGGAGGTCCGGGGCCTCCCGTGCATCAGGTTCCGGTGGATGCCTTAAAGGCACTGGGGGCCATTGACGAGATGCGGGGCGAGTTCTGGCCCTGGCGGCAACAGTCGGATGCACTTTGGGTAGTAAAGGAAACGGCCTGCGCCGCTCATGTTTATGGACGTCGTCGCGTTCATATGGAGGCCTTTACCGGTTTTTATCACTGGGAATCCGGACCGTTCGAACTCAAACCTGCCGCCGACCGGGCCTTTTGTGAAGGTATGAATCATGTCGTATGGCATACCTGTTCTCATCAATCCCCAGAAGCGGGAAAACCGGGATGGGTCTATGGTGCCGGGACACATCTGACACCCAATCTGATCTGGTGGCCCAAAGCCAAATCATTTATCGATTATTTATCGCGATGTTCTTACATGCTGCAGCAGGGATGGTTCGTCGCCGACGTATGTTACTACTACGGTGATCAGGGTTCCAACTTCGTACCGCCCAAACACATCGATCCGTCCCTGGGGTATGGCTATGACTATGACGTTGCCAATCCGGAAGTTATTCTAAATCGCCTGAGCGTCCGGAATGACCGGATCACTCTACCGGATGGGATGCAATACGAATTGTTAGTCTTGCCGGATCGGGACGATATTGATTTACAGGTGCTGCGGAAACTCGCTGATCTGGTAAAAGCCGGCGCCACGATCGTCGGGCCCAAGCCGACTCGATCCGACGGACTTCATGATTATCGTAGTCGAGATCAGCAAGTCAAACAACTCGCAGATTCCCTATGGGGCAATTGCGACGGTAAGACCGTTTTCGAAAATTCTCTGGGGAAAGGAAAGGTTATCTGGAGACGTTCGCTGCGGGACATATTACTGAAACGAAAAATTGGCCCGGACTTTCAATATGATAACCGAGAAGATGGCGCAGAGATTGATTTCATCCACAGGAGAACATCCAAAGCCGATATTTATTTCGTATCTAATAAAAAGCAACGCGCCGAAACGATCGACGCCCAGTTCCGCGTGACCGGGAAAGCTCCTGAACTCTGGGATCCGGATACCGGACGTATCCGGAATCTCCCGATATATCAAACCACGAGTCGGGGCATCCGTGTAACATTGCATCTGCCGCCCGCCGGATCGATATTCGTGGTATTCCGAAAAACCGCCGATCGTCCCCATCTCATCACATCGGATGCAGGAATTACTGTCAATTCCGTTACCGAAAAACACATCCGGATCGATGCCTTCCAAAACGGTCGTCATCCAATGAAAACATCCGATGGACGAACGATTGAAATTGCCATAACTCAGATTCCCTCCGCCCAAGAATTAACCGGACCGTGGAAAGTTTATTTCCCCACGTCGAGCGGAGTACCGGAATCAGTACCCTTTACGACACTGAAATCCTGGACGGAACATGATAATACCCATATTCGATATTTTTCCGGTATCGCCCGCTATGAAAAAGAAGTTACGATCCCGGCAGACTGGCTGGGTATGAATCGAAAGCTCTATCTGGACCTCGGACGACTCTGGGCCGTAGGCGACATTCGACTCAACGGACAATCTTTAGGTATCGTCTGGAAACCTCCCTATCGAGTAGATATTACCCATGTCGCACAGGCCGGGGCGAATCGGCTGGAAATTGACATCGCCAACACCTGGGCCAATCGCTTGATAGGCGATGCGCATTTACCACAAGACCAGCGATATTGTCGAACGAATATCACGGGTTCCGGAACGCCTCGAAGGGCCTGGAAAGATATTCTATTACACGAATCGGGACTCTTGGGACCGGTTACTTTAGTTCCCGCCGTTGTTAAAACAATCACAATAACTGAATGAGTAAATAATAAACTCATAAGATTAAGAATAAAAAAGGCAAAAAGAAAGAGCCCAAACACTGATAATTATAAATACATAAGAACCATAACACATAGCGAAAAATTGCATGATCATACAAAGCAAAACGAAACTGCGCCCGGGGGGACTCGAACCTCCGACCTACGGTTTAGGAAACCGTCGCTCTATCCTGGCTGAGCTACGGGCGCTCGGAGGCAGTGTAGCATCTTCTGAATTAGAAAAACAGTTTTTTCTCTATCGATGGCGATTTTTGGATCAGAACTCAATTTTTTAAAGGAAGAATCTTATCGATATGATAGAATTGGCGCCAAGATGCATGAAGGATTATGGGTACAATTGGAGAAGCGGAATCCGGTAGAAACGGCTCGTCGGGCGGGATGTGAATACCTCTGTGCAAAAGAGGGTCCGGACGGAGAGGATTCACCGTTGGTTTTTAGGGATTCTCCGGAGAGCGTAACCAAGGGATATTGGGTTATAACGTTTCTCAACCGGAAGTATGAAATTGATCCGGTTAAAAAATCCGTTCGAGAAGCTGAAAAGGGTGCGGAAAAAGAACCGGTGGGATATCTGGAACAACTTTGCATGTTGGCGTACCTGATAAAGGCCCAAGATATTCCTCTCCATGGGAATTTAGTCAAGGCCGAGCAGTTACCCGGAGGAGATTTCTATTTTCGGGGTATTCATGCCCTTCCGACGGGGGAATTGGCAGAAGCACTGGGCGAAGAGCCGGCATTATTGTTTAAAGCGGGCCGGGCATTGGGCGGTCGGCGTTGTGAATACGGGGATGCGTCCATCGAGATTTTTATCCTGCCACGACTTCCTATTACGATCATTATTTGGGCCGGCGACGAGGAATTTGCGAGTAGGGCCTTGATCTTGTTTGATCGGACTGCGGCAGATCAGATGGCGTTGGACGCCCTGGGGGCAGGAGTGAACCTTATGGTTAAGGCTTTGCTCAAGAATGTAAAGCATGCCTAAGCTTTACGCACGCTTACAAAGGGTAAACGTAATAAGAATCATAGAATACAGGCCAACCACCAGCCCCAAGCTCAGAAACTCGCTTGAGGCTGCCTGATTATTCGTTGTTTAGGGCGACCACACGGGGCCGCCCCTACGTTTCGATTGGCGGCGTCGGCCATCCGATATCGACCATGCTTAAACTCGCTAGCGTTCGTGTAAGCACGCCACCTGTTATACTTTTTTCCAGACCAGATATTATTGGGTAATTTCCCCGATAATGGTATCGCCGCACTTGACAATTCCCTGCTCGGTATCGTGATGGAACCAGGCACAGTTGATCGTACACGTAGGCCGCGGATGTTCCGGGCACA
The DNA here is from genome assembly GCA_964574885.1 of uncultured Pirellulales bacterium. Classification (GTDB taxonomy): domain Bacteria; phylum Planctomycetota; class Phycisphaerae; order Sedimentisphaerales; family SM23-30; genus JAFGFX01. The sequence goes on along the minus strand of CAZNQT010000009.1, from coordinate 17,774 downwards.
CGCGCAGCGGACACAGAACGCCGGTGTCTCGTTCGGAAATTGTAAGACCGTCGGCCATAAATTCGATTTTGCGATATTTTCCGGAAGCCATTTTATAATCGTCCTTTCAAGTTAGATGATGTGCATTGCACGCCTTATAAAGTTCATTCCATCCAGCTAAATAACGACATGAGATTCTAAACCGTATATCAAGAAACGCAAGCGTATTATTCCATTTGGGAATCGCGATGATGACGGATCAGCAGTCGGATCGGCACTTCCGGATAGGGCAGTGTATCCCGTAAACGATTTATGAGATAGCGACGGTAGTTTTCATCAACCGCTTCGGGATTGTTCACAAAGAGCAGTAAAGTCGGCGGCTTGGCGGCTACCTGGGTTCCGTAATAAATTTTTGGCAGTCCAATCTTCTGACGTGCCGCCGGCGCCCGCATGACAGTTATCTGCTGCAAGGCTTTGTTCAATTTTGCGGTAGGCGCCATAGTGCAGGCCTGTTTATGCAGATTTCGTGCCAGATCCACCAGTGCCTGCACATTTTTTCCTTCGCGGGCAGTTATGAAACAGATCGGGGCATAGCTCAAACCGGTAAGTAATTTATCGATATAGTCATGGTAGGCATCCGTATCGGCGCGATCTTTGGCCAGGTCCCATTTATTGATGACGATGATACAGGGCTTATATTCGTTAGAGATATCTCGGGCTAAATGTTTATCGACCTGAGAGATTTCCTGCGTTGAGTCGAGGAATAGTAAAACCACGTCAGCGCGTCGGATCGAGGCCAGGGCGCGGGTGTGACTATAAAACTCGATACTGTTCTGGGCCATTTTTGTTTTTTTGCGCACGCCGGCGGTGTCAATAGCCAGGAAGCGATGGCCGTCTTTTTCAAAGCACACATCGACGGCATCGCGAGTGGTACCGGGCACCTCGCTGACAATCATACGATCTTCCCCGGCCAGACTATTGATGAATGTACTTTTACCTACATTGCGTTTTCCTACCACAGCGAGTTTCATCGTCGTATCGACCGGTCGATCGCTCTGGCGATCCGCGAGCAGGGTAATGATGGTTTCCACTAATTCCTGCCGATTTCGCCCGTGCTGAGCGGAGATGCAAATCGGGGCGTCGAAACCGAGGGCATAAAACTCACCGGCGGTGGGATCCAGAGAAGGCGAATCGGCCTTGTTGGCGACGAGTATGACGTTCAATTTCTGTTTGCGGAGTAGTTCAGCGACCTGTTGGTCCAGCGGCGTGATTCCTGTGCGGATATCCACCATAAACAGGATCAGATCGGCCTGCCGGATAGCCATGTTGATCTGGTTTTCGACGTGCTCGGTCAGGTTGTCGTGGTCTTCGATGCCGTAGCCACCCGTATCCACCAGTTCAAAATAAAACTCATCTAACTCCACAACCGCACTAATGCGGTCGCGGGTGACGCCGGCCGTCGGTTCGACGATACTGATACGTCGGCCTGCCAGGGCGTTAAACAGGCTGCTTTTGCCCACATTGGGTCGTCCTACAATTGCCACTATCGGTAATGCCATGTTTATTCGTTTCTCTCCGGATTGATCCTACTGCACCGTTTTTTACGCGTAGCCATCTTAGTATATTAGCAAGATTAGGCGTGAATGAAACCAGGATTTTCGAGATTAGAGGTGGGACAGGAATTTATATTGGTATAATCGCTTGAGGTGCACTAAATATTTGATCTGTTCCTTGAGGGATAATTTACTTTCTCCGTATATTCTTTCCTGAAAATCAATGGGGATTTCGATGATATTCTTCGGGGCACATTTTACCATAATTTCCAGACCAATCTTAAAACCCAGAGGATTCAACTTTCCTCGATCTTTGAGGATATATTTGGGGAGCGCAAAAAAACCGGCCATCGGATCTTTCACCGGCGTTAAAGGCCGAGCCAGGAATTTCGATAGAAAGGCGTTCATTTTCCGATAAAAATTGAAATAGGGCGCGGACCCTCCTTTGACGAATCGGCTTCCGAGGGCGAACTGGCTTTTGTTTTCGAGAATGGGGTTGACTAGGCGGGGGATTTTTTCGGGCGGGTGGCTGAGATCGGCGTCCATGACGACCAGGATATCTCCGACAGCTCGACGGAATCCTTCCAACACGGCGGAAGACAGGCCTTTCTCATTTTTACGCACGATAATTTTTATGGTAAACGTGTTTTTCAAGGTTTCGATATAATCGACGATGCCATCCTGCGAGTTATCGTCCACAACGATGATTTCGTATGGCAGAGGGACCGATTTCATGGCTTGGTCGATTCTCTCGACCAGGAGGGGGATATTTTGGGCCTCCTGATAAGTGGGAACAATTATGGAAATCAGGGAATATTCCATTTTCACTATGTTACTCCATACTTCCCGGTTTTGAAACCCTGTAACTTGATCGCATAGGAATTTGTATTGGCGCCCCTCCTAAAAGTATGCCACGGCCATCCTGGCCGTGGTTTGCGCTATTGGCCTACCGTCAGAGTGCCACGGCTGACACAGCCGTGGCACTCTTGTGGCGTTACGTCCCCGGCGTAGCCGGGATAAGTTCATGATTCATACGCCTAAAATCAGCTTTTCTTTTCAAACAAATAGACTTCGATTTTAAAGCATATATCTTTTTTGAAGTAAGATTGTATTTTGGCGTTCAAGGAGGGCAGCAAATATTTTTGCTTGCCGCGGAATATTTTTTGTTTCGTACATTGCAGTTGTTTATCCAAGGATTGGAAGGTTAAATTTTTCGGGTCGTGGATTTCATTATGGGACATGATAAGCCAAACGCGGTCATGGGCATTGAGCAGTGGCTCCAGTTCAGCAATGTTCGTAGCATCCACGTTACGGGTGTTTTGAGGAAAAGGACGTTTTACCAGGTTTGTATCGTTGGCGTAATACGCATAGGCGCCGTCGAGACAATACCCGGCGACAAACAGGACCAAGTCGTTTTTCCGAGCGGAGGATTCAATATATTGCGCCACTTCGCGCCAGCACTCCTTTTTCAGGGAAGCGTAATAGAGAACCATATTAGTAAGTGAAACAACAATAATGATGCCAATTACGGTACATTTGAAAATGGGTGAGCGTCTAAGCATTATGCCTTTTGCGATTAATATATAATAGGCGAGGGAGGCTGCGATCGTGTATTTGATATGGTAGATCGGCGAGAATATATACGACAGCGCGAAAGGGATCAGGATGGAAGTCGCGACCCAGATTCCCAGGAGGCCGTTCCAATCTGCGCTAGTTCGCCGCCATGATATTTTTCGATGTTGGCATTTCAGGATCGCACTGCAGGCCAGGAGGAAAAGCAGCACCGCAAATACGCCGCTGAGAACGTTATACCATCCGGCATAGCGTATAAAGGCGCCGAGAATCCAAAAGAAAGGGGGCTTATCGATCCAGAAGCCTTCTTGCGCGTGCGAGAATTGCCGGTAAAGAACTGTAAGCCAGGGTAAAAACAATATGAATAATCCGAGTTGGAGCACAATCCAGCGCTTCAGGGTGATTTGTTGAATTCCGGCGGTTTGAAACCATCTCAGGATGAAGTACAAATTCTGGGTCAGAATGATAAATAAAGCGTACACGTGCGTATGCATTAAAAAGAAGCCGGCGACGATGTATCCGAGGATGAGTTTCCCATGAAATTCTTGGGTCAGTCTTAAAAAATAATAAAAACTAAGCAGCGTTAAAAAAACTAACAGGGCGTAAACGCGCGCCTCCTGAGAGAAATGAACGTGAAATCGATTGAGGGCCAGAATCAAGGCCGCCAGCAGGCCGACTTCATTCCCGGCCATCAGTCGAGCGGTCTTATAAATCACAAAAATTGACAAGACGCCAAAAATTACCGAGGGCATTCGCACCGAAAATTCCGAATCGCCGGCCAAGTGAATCCAGGCATGAATCAGGCTGTAATATAACGGCGGATTAAATTCCTCCGTGGAGATTCGGGAAAAGATTTCCGCTAAGCTCAGGCGAGCGTAATAAACAGTGACTCCTTCATCCAGCCAGAGACTCTCCGAACCTAACCGATACAATCGTAAACCCAGTCCCACCAAGAGGATCAACAGTAAAAGAATCGGCATTCTTTTTTGGGCGTCATTCGTTTGCATATATCGCCGCGATTGAAGAGGTCGGAGGGGAATTTATTCAAACTTCAACAAAAAATATTTCTTTTTACCGGTGCGCAAAACCAGAATCGACTCAGAGGCCAGGGATTCGGGCGTTAGTTTATGATTCATATTGCTTACTTTACCATTGTTGATGTAAGCGCCGCCGGCCTTAACGAGTTTTTTCGCTTCACCGCGAGAACTGCAAAGCCCGGTCTCACACAAGGCGTCCAGCAGTTCCATTCCGGCGGCGAGTCGGTCTCGGGGCATGCTCATACTCGGTACGTCCACGAAAATACTGTTCAGATCACGATCGGATAGGCCGCTGATTTTCTGGCCGAAAAGCACACCGGCAGCTTTTTGGGCTAGAGCGGTTTGTTCGGCGCCCCGGACCCATTTCGTAACTTCCTCGGCCAGCACCTTTTGCGCCAGTCTTTTTTCCGGTTCGGTTTGCACTTGCCGTTCCAATTCAGTTATTTCATCGAGGGATAAAAACGTAAACAGTTTCAGTAACTTGATTACATCCTGGTCGCCAGTGCGTATCCAATATTGATAGAATTCATAAGCGGAGGTTTTATTTTCGTCCAGCCAAACGGTACCGGCCTCGGTTTTACCGAATTTCTGGCCCGTAGACGTGGTGAGTAATGATGAGGTTATCCCATACACCGTCTGCTGCTCCAGTTTACGCACCAGATCGATCCCGGCGGTGATGTTACCCCACTGGTCATCGCCGCCGACCTGTAAGACGCATTGATATTGACGGTATAGATGCAAGAAATCATAGGCCTGCAGCAATTGATAACTGAATTCCGTAAAGCTCATTCCGACATCGCTCTGGAGGCGTTTGCGGACGGATTCTTTGCCCATCATTTCTCCCACGCGGAAGTATTTACCCACGTCGCGCAGGAATTCGACAAAATGGAATCGACCAATCCAGTCGGTGTTATTTACCAACAGGGCGGATTTGTCACCGCTCTCGAAGTCCAGAAACTGTTCCAGTTGTTTTCGGATGCCGAGGAGGTTATTTTCGATAGTTTCCGGCATCAGGAGGTTTCGCTCTTCATTTTTACCGCTGGGATCGCCGATCATCGCCGTAGCCCCACCGACCAGCGCGATCGGCCGGTGTCCATATCGTTGAAACTGGGCCAGCAGCATAATCTGCATGAGGTGGCCGATGTGCAGGCTGTCGGCAGTCGGATCGAAACCGGCATAAAGCGTAACAGGTTTATCCAGCTTCTCGGCCAAGTCCTCGTCGGATTTTTGACTGATAAATCCACGCTGCGATAAGGTTGTCAGGGCGTTCACCACAAATTCACCTCACTCTTTTCGTATCCCATAGTAAACCAAGTATTTTACGAAAGATGGTTTTATAATCAAGTCGGGAGCCGATGCCAACCACCTTAAGCCATGGAATTCGATATCGGATCACCTGGGCCCGGGGAAAATCCCGAATAATTCCGTAAGTTACTGTAAATAAAAGATTAAGATCAAATCCCCATTAAAGATAGGATTTAAGGTTTAGGGAATGGTTTTTACTTATAGGGATTATATCAATTATTTTTGTACCATACTTCAGGATACGTTTCCTTCTCTTTTGCCTCCGATGACTTTAAATCTTAATTTTAAATTGGGTATATGAATCATGATTAAGTTTTGTTGTCATAATTGTAATAAGAAAATCGGGGTGCAGGAAGATTATGCGGGCAAAGAGGTATGGTGTCCGACGTGTCATATTCCCACGCTGGTTCCCGAGCCGGAAGAAGCGGATATGGATTTGACCAAAGTGAAAGAGAGCACGCAGTATTCTGTTTTTATTCATCATTCATTGGGTGATTAGCAGGAGTGGATCTATAGATTGATCCCACTTGCTTTAGTCGGCGGCTCTGTTCCTTTAGTTTTTATTTCTTCTCCTGGAAACAAATAATCTTTCCGTTAGTATCGGAAAGGTATAGTTGTCCCTGCGCTGCTGCCATGCCGTCCCAAACCGGGGGGAATTCCAGTTTATATTCCGCCAGCTTTTCACTGTTAGAATTCGAGACCACCCATAATAGAGCGCCTTTCTTTCCCTCCAGGGACTCGGCCTGTTTAATCAGGCTTGGCATCACTTGTGGATCGTTGATCTGTTTGAACGTCTGCGGTTCATCAATCAGGTCGGGCGGCCCGGCGACCAGGAGCTTGCCTGGTGTTAGAATCATGGCCCGGGCGAGCAAGGGGAGGTCTGTTGTCCAAAGGTAATCGACGGCAAACTTCGAGGCAGAACCGGCCTTACCGGTAAATTTCAAAGCGTTGCCCGATTTACCTTTCACGGCGGTTATCCCTGCTACTTTACCTTGGTTGTTAGTACCCGAACTATCGACGGCATCGCCTTTATCGAAGCTATAATAGAGAACCAGGTTTGTCTTATCCAGGGAATCATTCACAATGGGGGACGCATACTTCTGGATTTCGGACTTACTAAGCGCTCTGTGATATACTCTGATTTCATCGAGGATCCCTTTAAAGGGGAATGAAGTATTATAGTCGCCGACGGCGGATTTCTCATCGGCGCCGATTTGCATGGCATCGGCCGGATTCGTGGTGATGAATCCGGGCGCCTTGGCCGAAGCTAGAAGTTCGCCGTTTACGTAGATTTGAAGATTCTTTTCCGTCGTCAGAACGCCGGCGAGATGTACCCATTGCCCAACGATATTTTTCGCTGCGTTGACCAAGGCCAGTTTTTCATTCCTGCGTACTGCGAAAGTCGGTTTTCCTCCTTTCACATATAAAACATACCCATGAGTGCCGCCTCCCTGGGCGAGGATCACGCCGTCAGGCCTTTCGGTTTTTACCCACGCTTCCACGGTGAGCGGTTTGCCAGCGGGATTGAGGCTGGGAGACTTTTCGACCCGGATAAGCGATGGTCCTGTCTCAGTTACGGCACTTTTATTCGAAGTTAACAATGGTTTATCCGCGGCAAAAAGTTGGTGTTCGATCGGCGTGGTCCAGCGATAATACTGAGGCTTACGGCCAAATCCGTACACATTGGAATCATCGAACACCAGAAGTTTTCCGGCGGGAGCCTGGCGACCGGCCAGGAAATAGCCACACCAACCGCTGACAAAGGTACTGCCATACATCCAATACGTGCGATGCCATCCATCGTCATCCAAAAAACCAGTCGGACTAAACAGGTGGGCGAACTCCAGGTGTTGCGTAGCCGGTGGCGCCCCACGATCGGGATCGGGACCGCAGGGCATTTTTTGCAACGGCAGACGCGAACCGTCGAGATGGTAGGGCTGAGATCGCATATAAACAAAGCGACCATCGCTCGACAGGATGTCCGGTAGAGCGGGCGGCATGTTGAGCCAACTGATATAGTCCTGGAGGTTTTTGTCTGATGCCTGGACCCGATCATTAAGGATGGTTTCTGAAAGCAGTCGTCCGGTTTGGGGATTCAGGCGGTAAAGGCGTAATCCATCGTCGAGAAACATGGATCTGCCGGCAACACAGTACAAGATATCGTTTTGAATCAGAACGCTGCCATGAACCGGCCACACAGATTCCAATTGTTCGAATGACATCAGGCGCTGGTCCATTGGCGCCGCACGAAAACGCCAGGCGAGTACACCGTCCGAGGCTCGGAGACAATATACCCATCCATCCGCCGAACCCAAATAGACTTTTCCTTGATAAATGGTAGGCGGGGAATCCACGCGTCCACCTGCTGTGTACTGCCAGAGTTGTTTCCCTGAAGGTGCGTTGAGTGCATATACGATGTGTGAATCAACGGCTGCGATAAAAACTTTACCCTCAGCGACTACGGGACCGGTAACTTTACCTCCGATATCTGTTTGCCAGGCAGGTTGCAGGGAAGTAGCAATTTCAGTGGGAGTCGATCCGCTGCGTTGAGCGTCATGACGGTAGGTAGGCCAATCATTTTGATTTATCGGGGTGACAAACTTTGAATCATAGGCCGGACCTTTTACCAGACGAGTAGCATTGGCGTTGATAACGGATTTGGAGATACGCGGCTTCGACGATGCGGGGGCTAAAGCGTTGAACCCGGACATTTTAGCCTCCAGATAGCAGGCGCAGGGATGTTGCGGGAAGTACATAAGCCCATTGGCAGGCATGACGCCGTATAAACAAGCGCCCCGAACCCAGTGGTTTATAATCCAATGCTGGTTTCGAATATCGATGAATTCCGTACCTGCACGTGACATCAACAGATAGTTATCCGTGGCCTTGCCGCGATAACAGCGATGATGGAACCAGTAGGTCTTGACGTCGGGCGAAAATTCAGCTTTCACTTCGCCTGTGAGTGGGTCCCGGCCGGTGAAGACTCCCGTTACTCTGCCGCTGGTGGTTTCTCCGGTCCATACGAGGTTATTCACCACGAGCAGGTCCTCGGGGGATCGGTACCCGGAGGGCGGGTGATAGGCTTTCCAGAGAATTTTACCGGTCTCGGCGGAAAGCGCCGTCATGGTATCCTCGCCGGAGGTGTACCAGGAACCGGTTTGTTTGCCGGCGGTTTCTCCTCCGGAGAACAAGACGACATTCTGATACACCACCAGAATAGGCAAATAAAAACTGCTGATCTGTTCGCATCGGGCAATGGGATTGGACTGCCAAAATTGGTCGCCGGTTTCACGGTCGAGGCAAATGACTCTATCGCCGTCGTGAAAATAAACGTGTTTTTGATCGGCGGCCAACGTAGCGGGCAATACGGTGCGCTCCTTTTCCCATACGACTTCGCCGTTTTCAGCCTGAACGGCCATAATCCGTCGGGGTTGCTCATCCCAGAATTTGCTTCTGTACGCATTGTTGATTTTTTTAAGATCGGCAAATTCCGGTTCTTTGGTATTTCGGTTGACTAAGAGAAATAGAATACTATCTTTCAGAATTACTTCTTCCGTAGCCTGAGAGTTTTTATAAATTCGTACGATGTTTCCCGTAGCAGCATCTAACGCCGTCAAGGGTGCATTGTACCCCAGTGTGACATAGACACGGTTTCCGGAAGCCACCAGGCGTCGGGGCAACTGTGCCGGGCCACTTTTCAGCGGCCACAAGTGCGTGTGCCATTTGCCCATCCGTCGCTTCCACAGGATCGTGCCGTTATAGGCGTCTCGCGCGATTACCGACCATTTTGGGGGCAGCAGAATAGAGGCGCGCGAGGCCTCGTCGAAAATATAGAAAATTCGCCCATTCGCCGAGACTACCCCGCTGACGCTCGACATGCGATCGTGATGACGACCGTATTTCGGACTGCCGATCCATTGCATGCGTCGAGGTGGGCCTACGATAGTATCATGTGAGACAGCGTTATTTGAGGCATCATGTAAATAGTGAGTCCAGTCGTCGATCTCTGGCGGTATGGATTTGATTGTCCGGGTCCATTTTCCGTTTGTTATAATATATGCCACGCCGTTGGGGCAGAGGACGCGCATGATCTCTTCCCTCGGAATCCGCCCCAGGTCCTCGGACACAACGAGGTTGACGAGGTTATCGATGTAGGGCAGTTGGTCGCCTCGAAGCAGGTCTGTGGAAACCGGTCCATAGATTCCCAGAGACTGGATGTGCGCTCGAGCTTTTTCAACATTATCATTATTGGTATCCAAGCCGTGCACTAGGAACGCATCGCTCAAACGAAGCGCCGCCGTGAGTTTTCCATCGCCACAGCTCAGGTGAACTATGAGACCGCCTTTCACATTACTCGCTTGCAATATCTTTTGCGCCTGCTCTTGGGGAGTTAATTCCTGAGCTGTTGTGAAGGATGAAATAATTAAAATTACCGGAATAAAAAGTAGCAGCAGACCAGATTGCTTACCGAATTTCTTCATGATTGCCATATCCTTTCCTGATTTATCGTTGCCTAAAGTGTCATAAATTTTTAATCAATCTCTGCGCGGTTCTACACCGAGCAGATGGCGTACGAAAAAGTCCATGCGGCGTCGGCTGGCATAGGGGATTTCTCCTACCCCGTGCCCTCTGCCCGGTACGATCAAGAGATCGAAATCTTTGTCGGCTTTGATGAGGGCATCGACGACCTGCATCGTAGAGGCCGGGTCCACATTCCGGTCGAGTTCACCGACGGTCAGGAGCAGCTTGCCCTTGAGTTTGTGAGCCTGGGTTACGTTGGACTGCTCTTCGTAATGGGGGCCGATAGGCCAGCCCATCCAGAGTTCATTCCACCAGATTTTATCCATGCGATTATCATGGCAGCCGCAGTCGGCGACGGCGACCTTATAGAAATCGCCAAAGGCCAACAGGGCGCGCAATGCACTTTGCCCACCGGCGGATCCACCGTAAATACCGACGCGACTAATGTCCATATAAGGATATTTGGCGGCAGCGGCTTTGATCCACAGGATGCGGTCGGGGAAACCAGAGTCACCGAGATTTTTCCAGCAGACATCGTGAAAGGCCTTGGATCGCTGCGAAGTACCCATCCCGTCGGTCTGTACCACGATAAATCCCAGTTCGGTGATGGCGTGCTGACGCGTTTGCAGGCCGAATGATTTGGGAACAAAGGCGCCTTGCGGTCCGGCGTAGATTTGTTCGATGACGGGATAGGAACGTTTCGGATCGAAGTTGCTCGGTCGAATGATAATGCCGTAGATATCGGTTTTACCGTCGCGGCCTTTGGCGACAAAGGGCTCCGGGGCGCGCCAGCCGGTTTTTATCAGCTCACTCCAATCGGCCTGTTCCAGTTCGCAGATGAGTCTGCCGGTTTCAGCGTCACGCAGTTCGGAGACGGGAGGCAGATCGACGCGCGACCAGCGGTCGATGAAATAGCGACGGTCCGGTGAGAACTGGATATCATGGGCGCCGTTGCCTTCGGTCAGGATTACGAGATTAGAGCCGTCGAAGTCGATTCGGCAGTAGTGAACGTAGTACGGATCCTGACCGTTTCGAATGCCGCCGGCGCGGAACCAGATTTGTCGTTTTTCCTCGTCGATTCGTTCCACGCCGCGAACTACCCATTTCCCTTTAGTGATCTGGTTTTTCACCATTCCGGTATCCGCGTCGTAGAGGTAGAGGTGGTTCCAGCCGTCACGCTCCGACATCCAGATAATTTCCTTGGTATCATGAAGCGGATGACAGAAGTATTTACCGGCGTAATCAATAAACGTTTTGCTTTTTTCCTCAATGACGGAGCAGGTCTTTCCGTTCGCTGCATCCACGCTGACGATACGAAGGATTTGATGGCCCCGTTGGTTATATAGGAAGGTAAAGCTGCCGGAGTCGGGCAGCCATTGTATATCCGAAATGCTCCAGGGATTGGTAAAGAGTTCATCCGAGATGGGTATATGTTTTTTTGTAGTCACGTCGAACAGGTGGGGCTTACGGATCGTAATTTTATCGCCCGGTTTGGCATAGGGTAACGTATGGAGTTTGGGTTGTAATTGATCTTTTGGCGACGATTCGATGAGATGGATTTTTCTCTCGTCGCCTTTTTGCACGCGCAGGGCGACGAGCTTCTGCGAATCCGGCGACCAGAACAACCGTTCGGCGTAGGCGTTGGCTTCCGTGCCATCGCTAGTGAGAGCGAACTCCTTTTCGGTTGCCAGGTTTTGCACGTAGAGATTATGATCCTGGAAGAATGCCCGCCATTTGCCGTCGGGCGAACGACCGCGTTGTCGATTGGGTCCGAATCTTCGAAAACCCGGAGCGAGCGGGCGCGTGTTTTCGTCAATGACGGCTGTCGCCTCCTCTTCGGCGGCGGTAAAGACCGCCAGACGTTTACCCTCCGGATTAGTGATCAGCCAGACGTGTCCGACATAGGTGTGCTGTCGATGCTGCTTACCGACCGGGATGGTAGTGTAGCGTTGTTGTTGGCGGTTGGCGTCCACCCAATACAACTCGACGCTGTTTTTTGTACGATTGATAAAGGTGACGTACGTTTCTTCCTGACTCGGACTGCTGGCTCGCAGTCGGGTTTGTTGGAGAGAATCCAGCGGTTCCTCGTCTGGGGATATTGCTTGCATCTCATAATTATCGAGATCGCAATTCCAGCGTTGACCTTGGCTGGTGAACTGAAGCAACGAATCCGATTCCAGGAATTTGAGTTTGCTGATAGGGAGTTGGTCTGACCGGATATCTTTGTTCGTGATTTGGGCGAGTACTTTCGCAAGGCGCTCGTGATCGAAAGCCCGGCGCCGTGTGCAGGCCACGGCGTCCACCAGGATAAACTCGCGTTTTTTCTCCGGCAGATCGTTTTGATACCAGAATTTCGTATTATTCGAAAACCAGTGCGGCCTAACACGCTGTTTAAATACTTTGTTGGCCGTGTTTTTTTGGAGGTTAAAGGCGCGCTCATAATCCGAACGAGTACCTTGAGCGATTGCATTTTGAGCAGAAAATACCAATACAATAATAATGGCACTCTGAAGAACAACTTTCAAGGAGAATGATACTTTCATAAGCATTCCTTGGTATTATTTACGCGTACCATTGACGGCGTCATACATGGCAGCGATGTTTTCGGGAGGGACGTTGGCGAGGATGTTGTGGACCTGTTGAAAGACGAATCCACCGCCGGGACTCAGGATTTCGACCTGTTGTTTTACGTGTTCGGCGATCTGTTCCGGCGTGGCGTTGGGTAACATTTCACGAGTATCGCAGCCGCCGCCCCAGAAGGTCAGGTCATTTCCGAACTCGGCTTTAATTTCCGACGCTGCCATACCCGAACAACTGATCTGGACGGGATTGATGGCATCGAGACCGGCTTCGATCAGGTCGGCCATTAACTCCCGTACGCCGCCGCAACAATGCAGCATCACTTTGACATTCGCCAATTCCTTAGCGCGGTTCCAGAGAACCTGATGACGAGGCTTGAAAAACTCGCGATACATGTTCGGGGACATCATCGGCCCGGTCTGCATGCCGAGATCGTCGCCGAAAAGAATGATATCAATGTAATCACCGACGGCGGTGAGGAATCTTTCCAGGTTCTCCAGGTGCATCTCGACGAGTTTATCCAGGAACCGGTGTGCGTGTTGGGGCTCGGCGGCCAGCAGCATCATGAAGTTATCGTTACGGTAGAGGAAATGGCCGGTTTCGAAGAGGTTGCCGCCGAAGAGACCGATGACGGCCCGATCGGTTTTCTCCCGCAATTGTTTGGCCCCGCTAGTAAGTTGATCGGGCGTAACCGGTCCGGGCGGCGAGGCGATACCGGTCCACATACTTTCAGCGAGGACAGCGCCGATGGCGTCCAGGTCGTCCTTCTCGGCGAAAGGATAATATGTTTGTTCGAAATAGAGCGAACCGTCGGGCATGTGGGCGATCACGCGACCGGAAGGCGAGCGGATTACCCAGCGATTATCTTCCCGTTCCATTTTCGTCCAGGCGGGCGCCAGACAGGGTGTGCCGTCAGGCAGGGTCCAGGGCGTCCAGTCTTTTTCTTCGAGGCAGAATCCGCGTCCCATTTCGATGGTGTCGATGCCAAAATAATCCAGGACGTCCTCATCCACGATGGCCAGTTGCTGAACCACATCATAAACGCGAATCGGCTTGGGAGGCAAGCCGAGAAATTCGCGGAGTCTCGGATAAGCCAGGGCAGCAATGCCCGAAGAACGATGGCCCGATAAATCTATCGGGACGCGGTCAGGTTCTTGATGTTTCAATGCGGTAAGGACTCGTTCTCTTGAATTCATAATGACTCTCCTCATCTATACTAATTTATTATAATCGGAAGGGAGATTTGATAAAGAGTTTTATTCCTGAATCGAAGCGTTAGAATTTTGTTGAATTGCAGGAGTTTTTTTTTACACTAAAGCAAATTGCTTCCAAAATAAGGGCATAGCGCAATGCAAAAACTCGTCACGGCCGATATCATTGTTTTACTGGTATATATAGCCGGTGTGGTGGGATTTGGCTGCTGGTTTGTGCGTCGCAGTCGGAATACGGAAGGATTCATGGCCGCGGGACGAAGTTTACCGGGCTGGGTGGTGGGCTTATCGATTTTCGGAACTTATCTAAGCAGCAATACATTCCTGGGGAATCCGGGCAAGGCGTACGGGGGCAATTGGAATTCGTTTGTGTTCAGCTTGTCGCTGCCGATTGCGGCATTTCTGGCGATACGGTTTTTCGTGCCGTTCTATCGGCGCACGGGGGAGATCTCGGCGTATCATCATCTGGAAAAACGTTTTGGGACCTGGGCGCGAACCTTTGCTATGAGCTGTTATCTGCTAACGCAGATCGTGCGTATGGGTTCGATCATGCTTGGTGTGGCGCTGGTGATGCATTCGCTCATTGGTTGGAATATGGTCGGGATTATCATTACCACCGGTGTACTCGTTACGCTTTATACGCTACTCGGTGGGATCGAAGCTGTGATCTGGACTGACGTTGTACAGAGTATTATTCTAACGGTTGGAGCCATTATCATCACGTTGATGCTGCTATTCGGGATGCCGGAAGGACCGGGGCAGATTTTTTCTGTCGCGATGAAGCATCACAAGTTCAGTTTGGGAAGTTTCGGGCCGAGTTTGACCGAAGCAACGTTTTGGATAGTGCTGTTGTATGGTTTAACCATGAACCTGAACAATTTCGGGATCGATCAAAGTTTTATTCAACGGTACCACACCGCTAAAAGCGATCGTGCCGCGGGAAAGTCCGTTTGGTTGGCGGCGTTGATGTATGTGCCGATCTCGCTGCTGTTTTTCTTTATCGGGACCTCCCTGTTTGCCTACTATAATGTCACCTCCATAGAACAGAAATCTCCGGCAACCGAAAAGGATTCGAATACGGTATTACTCTCTACCGTTGTCAAACAGAAGTTGGCGGCATATGCGTTAAAAGACAAACAAAATTCCTGCGACGAGGAGACCTATAGAAAGCTATTAAAGGATAAGGTGAACCAACTGGGAGATGAAGATATTCAGGATAAGGTGTTGCCGGATTTTATTGTCCGGGAGTTACCGCCGGGATTGGTTGGTTTGTTGATAGCGGCGATTTTCGCAGCGGCCATGAGCAGTATCGATACGAGTCTAAACAGCTCCGCGACCGTGATATTATCCGATATCTACAAACGTTACCTTCGGCCCCAAGCAGGAGAGAAAGAGTCGATGCGGATGCTTTACGGATCAACGCTCCTGTGGGGAACGCTGGGGACGAGTGTGGCGGTGTGTCTGATCGGGGTGAAAAGTATTCTGGATGCCTGGTGGTTTTTGTCAGGCATTTTCGCCGGGGGCATGTTAGGATTGTTTTTACTGGGATTGATTTGTCGCTTCGCGCGAAAACCGGCAGCGGTGATCGGAGTCATTATCGGTATGCTGGTAACGATATTGATAATTGTCCTGCTGCATGCACCGGAGTCCTGGGGAGTTTCAAGTCCGTTTCATAAGTTTTTTATTCCCGTTCTAGGCGTATCGACAATCATTTTGACCGGTATCGGGGTCAGCTTTATTATGGAAAAAGCTCGCTCTTTCTCATCGAAGCGAAAGAGCGGAACATAAACCGTAGTTCCATCCAGGAGATCGGTGATGCGCAAGTTAATATTACTATTTAATATTCTAATGTTCGGTCAGGGATTAGAGATAGTGAGTGCTGAATCGAATTCGAGACTTTATACCAATTCAATCGGGATGCTGATGGTGCGGATTGAACCGGGTCGTTTTTCGATGGGGCAGGACAACGGAGGCGACTGGGATGAACGACCGGTCCACCCGGTAAAGATCGGCAAAGTATTCTTTATGGGCGTTACGGAGGTGACCAATGTCCAGTACGAACAGTTTGATCCTGACCATCGCCAACTGCGGGGTAAATACGGATTTGCTAAAAACGATAACGAGGCGGTATTGTTTGTCAGTTGGCAGGAGGCCGTAGCTTTCTGTGATTGGCTAGTGAAGAAAGAGGGCAAACCCTATCGACTGCCGACGGAGGCGGAGTGGGAATACGCCTGCCGGGCGGGTACGACAACGGCGTTTTATACCGGTGCTTCACTGCCTCGAGAATTCTACAAACATCAAAAGACGGAATGGCAGCCGCGACCGATCGCACTGGAAGTCGGCGAAACTCCGGCGAATCCCTGGGGGCTGTTCGATATGCACGGTAACGTGGAGGAGTGGTGTTACGACTGGTATGGGCCGTATCTCACGGGAGAGCAAATCGATCCGGTCGGATATATTGAGGGTGATTTCAAGGTGACGCGAGGCGGTAGCCACTCAACGCCGTTAGCTTTTCTACGCTCAGCGAATCGGGCCGGAACACTGCCGGAAGATAAACACTGGCTTATTGGCTTTCGAGTGGTGATGGGAGAATTGCCAAAAACCAAACCGTTTCCTAAACCAAAGCCGCCGTTATGGGCGCAGAAGGTAATCCAATCGCGGTATGATTGGCAAGGCGGCCCGGATATGGCCCAGCCATATTTCTTAGGACCACAGACGTATGTTAAAATCCCGCCAGGCTCGAACGGGCCGATGTTCTCCGAACACAATCACTGTCCGGCGCTGGAAGCGTGCCCGAACGGAGATCTGCTGGCGATCTGGTACACCTGTAACGATGAACCGGGACGGGAGTTGGCGATCATAGCATCGCGATTGCGCAAAGGAAACAGTGACTGGGAACCGGCAACGCCGTTCTGGGACGGGCCCGATCGAAACGATCACGGCAGCGCGCTGTTGTGGGATCGGAACGAGACGATGTATTTTATCAACGGATTGAGTACCGATGCGACCTGGGGTAAATTGGCGCTGGTGATGCGAACGAGTGGAGATAGCGGCGCGACCTGGTCGAAGGCGCGATTGATCGACCCGGAACATCGACTGAGAAACCAGGTAATCGCCGGTACATTTATTACAAAGGAAGGTTACCTCATCCAGCAGTGTGATGCCGTCACCGGCGGTCGCGGCGGCACAGCCGTAAATATCAGTCGTGACGGTGGTAAAACGTGGGTGGATCCCGGCGAGGGACGGGATGTTCCCAGCTTTAAAGCAGGTACAAATGGCGCCTGGATCGCCGGGATACATGCCGGCGTTGCCCAGCTTACCAATGGTAGTCTGTTAGCATTTGGGCGAGGGAATAATATTAATGGTCGAATGCCCAAGAGCGTATCTTCTGATATGGGTCGGACTTGGACGTATTCGGCGAGTGAGTTTGATCCCCTGGGCAGTGGACAGCGAGTAGTGCTGAGGCGGCTGAAGGAAGGGCCGCTGTTCTTCGCTTCATTTGCCCGAAGTATGAAGCTTAAAGATGCTGCCGGCAAGGAACGAGAAGTGAAAGGTTTATTTGGCGCCTTGAGTTACGACGACGGCAAAACGTGGTCGGTTAAGAAACTGATCTCCGATTTTGGTCCCCCGCGAAGAGTCGATGGCGGCGGCAACACCGGCTTCTTTACCCTAAGCGCCAACACGGCTGAACCGCGGGGCTATATGGCCTGCACCCAAACGCCGGACGGCATGATCCACCTGATCAGCAGTAAACAATATTACAAATTCAACGTCGCCTGGCTGAAACAACCCATGCCGCCGGAATAGAAAGCGGTTACCACGAATTCGACAAATTGACACAAAGTTCTGATTGTAAGGTGAGATATCGCCCTTCGCGATTTACCTATATCTCTAAAACCGTTTTTCCTTTGGGCAAGTCAAAGCAGACAATCAGGTCTTGCTTGTCGGTCAGGTAGGCGCCGGGTTGAAGTTTGAGAGGGCTTTTTACCTTCTGAAGATTATGCGGGGTATTATTC
>CAZNQT010000008.1:0-25551 GCA_964574885.1 uncultured Pirellulales bacterium | reverse complement strand
ACACGGTAGAGGGCTGTTGGTCGGTGCAGCATTATATCGAAAACCGACCGCCGGAAGTCGTCAAGAAACTCTATAAATACATAGCGGAGGATCGCATCGAAATCGGGGCCCTATTCGGCAACGAAATCAGCGGCCTGTGCGGCCATGAGGAACTGATTCGGCTGATGTATCCGTCGTTTCGAGTGGCGCGGGCGAGCGGGGGAACGATCCGGTGCGGCTCGATCACGGACGTACCGGGCTTGAGCTGGGGACTGCCGACGGTACTGGCGAGCGCGGGAGTGAAGTATTTCTTTGCGGGCCTGCCGACGTATTTTGAATGGGGCCGCAACGACATTCACACGTTCTGGGACGAATCGGCCATCCTGCGGCACGGTCGTCCGGATGCGTTTTACTGGGAAGGACCGGACGGGCAAAAGGTGCTGGTCTTTTACCAAGGGTCGTATGGTTTTTTCGGCCGCACCACGGGACCAAACTCCTACGAGCAAGTGATGAAGTATCTGCCGGGCCAATTGGAAGCCATGGAAAAACAGGGAAATGAATTCAGCGTAATGCGTTATATTCACAACGGGGTGGATAACTATCCTCCGCAAGTGAAAATCAGCCATATCGTCAGTGAGTGGAACGAACGATGGGCTTATCCGAAACTCATCGTAGCGACGAATACGATGTTTTTTAAAAAGCTGGAGGCTCAATGCCAAAATCTGCGGACGTACCGGGGCGAACTGCCGCACACGGATTATGCGGTGGGAGCGGTATCGACGGCCCAGCAAACGTCGTTAAACCGCCTGACGCACGATAAGCTGCACAGTGCGGAAGCGCTGGCCGCGATCAGCAAGGCGTTGGGCGAGCGGTCGTATCCGGCGGATACCATCCGTCGGGCGTATGACAATATGCTACTTTACGACGAGCATACGTGGGGCAAGGCGTATCCGACGGGCCCGGATCAAGACCTGGGCTGGCACGAAAAAAGTCACTACGCGTACGAGGCCGCCGCTCAGACAGAATCGGTGTATTCCCGCAGTCTGTCGCGGATCGCTGAGGCAATTGAATTCAAGGACTCCGGTCGGCATTTGATAGTTTTCAATACCCTATCCTTCGAGCGAACCGAACCGGTCCGCGTCATCAATTTTCGCACTAAAGAACCCTTTGCAATCATTGAGGCGGACACGGGGCAAAGCGTACCCTATCAGTTGGTCCGATTGGACGATCCACTGGCGTGCGAGCCTTATGCGGCGAATCGATACGCCCGCGGACAATTCGAGCCACACGAACTAAACGATTTGGTGTTTATCGCGCACAAGGTACCGTCGCTAGGGTATAAGACCTATCGAATCGTGCCACGAGAGAAGGATCCTTCCTTCGAAAACGTAGATGCCAGTCGGTCAAATGTTATCGAAAATCGTTTTTTCAAACTGACCGTGAACGGCGTAGTGAAAAGTCTTTATGATAAAGAGCTGGGTCGGGAACTACTCGATCCGTCCGCACCGCATGAACTGAATCGTCTGGTGGTTCGTTTTGTAACCAACGGTGTCATCGAGGCCGCAGCGCCCGTAACCATGCGGTCGGGCCAGAGCGGGCCGGTGTTTTCCAGCGTACTGTTAACCGGGAAAGCGTCCGGCTGCCCAGTAATTCATCAGGAGATTATTCTGTATCACGAGCTGAAACGGATTGACTTTGCCAATCGCGTACTGAAAGATTCGACGCCTATGACCGAAATATACTTCTCGTTTCCGTTTCAAATAGACCATCCGGAGTTTCGCTTTGAAGGGTCCGACTCGGTGATCGAACCGCTACGGGATCAGTTTCCGGGATCGAACAGTAATTACTACAGCGTGCAGCACTGGGCGGACGTTTCGGACGGTACGACAGGCTTGACGATTTGTCCGCTGGAATCCCATCTGATCGAGTTCGGCGGCTTGTGGCCCTGTTACGTTTCTCAGGCTCATCACGGATTCACCGCACCGTATTTCGGGCGGGAATTTGTCAAGGCGTCCGAGATGAAGAAAGGCCATCTCTATAGTTTTGTGATGGACAGTAATTTTCGGACGAACTTTCAACCGGTACAGCAGGGAGAAATGCTGTTTCGCTATTCTCTGACGTCTCATCGTGGGGACTGGAAACAGGGCCAGTGCCGTAATTTCGGATGGGGCGCGGCCAATCCCCTGATTCCCGTCGTTGAGGAGGGATCTCGGAAGGGAGCGCTGCCCGGCAACAGCGCCAGTTTCTGTCAAGTGGATCCGCCAAACGTATTTGTTTTGACCTGTAAGCAGGCGGAGGATGGAAAAGGATTAATTCTCCGATTGATCGAGACTCAAGGCGAAGATACAACCGTCACATTGACGTTGCCTCTCATACCCATTACCAAAGTTTATCTGACGAATATAATCGAAGACAATCAAAGCGAACTCAAGTTCGAGGGCCATCAACTTAAAACAGATGTCAAAGCATTTGGCATAAGCACTATCCGGATTCATATATAGTAAATTGAGTATTCGCCACGGACAAATAAAAATTTGTTCGTGCCACCCATTGCAGTCCATAAGACGATTGAATTACTTAAGCCATTGGGAGGCAAGAATCGCATAGTCGCGTATATCGACCTGGCAATCGTCTCCGGTTAGATCGGCGGTATAGGGACAACTCTGGGGCATACCCAGTGCCAACCACTGATCAAGAAACATCATCAGATCCACGGCATCGACCTGACAATCCCCCGACAGATCGGCTGACAAAGCACACCGGGAGAAGTAGCCCCGGGCTTCCAGGGCCCCCATACCCTCTAAAGTAACAAGTATGGAATTATCCGGATCGTCCAAGATCGTTTCATAGAAGTCCAATGGAATCAGAATATATACTTCATAGGTGGCGGTACTGGAATCGCTATCAATAAGATTGACAGTGAGGGTTCCGTTGCCGTCATTAGTAACGGAGAGCGGTTCCTGGGAGAGATCCAGATCGATGGGATCAAAGAGGCCACCAACCAGTCCCGTGCCTTCGGCATGGAAGAGCCCCTGGTTAAAAATAGCCTCATGCTCGATAAAATAGAAGGTGTCGCCCGCGACGGCGCCGGGCGGATTGGGAGTATTCATGGTACAGGCGATGCCAGTCCCGTCGGCCTCAATCTTACCAAGGATACTATAGTTCAAGGTAAATTCAACGTCGCTCAAATGGATCGTACCGCCGGTAAAGGTTAATCCGGTAACATTCTGGACCTGATGAGTTACGGGATCGAACCCGAGTTCCAGATTGGCCAGCATATTCCCGGCGGCCGAGGTTGTGTCCGAATCGCTCCGGACTAACGCACCGTACGTAGCGGTCAACGTCAGCGATAAATTATTCTGACTGCCCGGGGGAGTCAGTTGCAGATCGACCGAAACCGTCTCCGCGGGCCCACTCGAGGCCCAGCAACATACCATCAAAATTGCTACGATCCCCACTCGAATGACATGGCTCACTAGTTTACCTGCCCACATATCTCGCTCCTTGTTTTGAAAGGGTTGCTTTAGAAAACCGGATTTCTTAATGTGACTTCATTTCCGTTGTTCCTGGCCGATATGACACAGTTCATAAAGCATACCTATACCCTTCAAATCCTATTCTACCCATAATTTATGGCCATGTCAAGGGAATTCAATTCCGCCCGCATTAGGTGAATTTCTAACTAAATTTTCAACAAAAACTAACACTACCCAGCCTATTTGGGGTGTATAATACTATTACTAATTTTCTTCATTTTCGGCTCTTGTGCTTTCCGTCACAGAAAGCACAGGAGCCCATTTTTTACCGGTTTCCCGATTCCACGATATGGCATAGCTTGACAGGAAAGGAGGAGAGATTATACTTTATGTTATACTTGAATCCTGGTCCCGAGGAACATAAGGAGCCAATCGAATGGGTATTTTAATCCAACAGCAGGTAAGACGGATACTTGTAGTAATACTGGTGGGTTCGGGTCTGGTCGAGGGAGCGGCCTGGCCCACGTATCGCCATGACAATCATCGCAGCGGCGCCTCGCCGGAGAAGGTGGAAACGCCGTTATCCCTGCAATGGGAGTATCAGCCGCTGCACGGACCGCAGCCGGCCTGGTCGGCGCCGGCGACGAGACCGCGGGAAGGATTTACATTAAGGCACCGGGTGATCTTCGACGATGCGTTTCAGGTAACGGCGGTTGGGGATACGATCTATTTCGGTTCATCGGGAGACAATAAAATTTACGCCCTGGATGCCAAAACCGGCCAGGAACATTGGAGCGTTTTCACGGGCGGTCCGATACGTTTGGCGCCAACATTTGCCAACGGTCGTTTATACGTGGGTTCGGATGATGGATATGTCTATTGCTTACATGCAAGTGATGGGACACCGGTTTGGCAGTTGCGGGGCGGTCCTAACGGAGAAAAGCTATTAGGACATGGAAAGATGATTTCTCGTTGGCCGATCCGGACGGGCGTTCTGGTCGATAACGGGATCGCCTATTTCGGCGCGGGGATATTTCCGCACGAGAATATTTACCTTTATGCCGTTAATGCGGAAAATGGAAAGATACTTTGGAAAAATGATACGATTAGTCAGGAGGGCGCCTATCGCAATGATCTAACGCCGCAAGGGTATCTGCTGGCGACGAAAGAACAATTGTTTGTGCCCAGCGGTCGGGATCTGCCGGTGGGATTCGATCGGGCAAACGGAACATTATTGTTCGATAAAAATTACGGCTGGCGTAGCGTGCAGGCGGGCGGCGTGATCGGGGGGACGTATGCGCTGCTGGCGGACGGACAGATTTATACGGGCACGCAAGACCATCTGCTGGCGCTGGATCAAAAGACGGGCAGTGCGGGCTTCGGGTGGTTTCCGGGAAGGCGATTGGCAGTGGTGGGCCCGATGGCGTACCTGGCAACGGGGAAAGAATTGATCGCGATGGATCGTTCGGCGTATGCGCGGGCGAGTCAACAGCGAAACGTACTGGAATACAAAATTAATAAACAGCGGAGCTCGGTCGCTCACGCGTCGGGCGAGAAACGGAAGAAACTAAATCAAGAACTGAAAGATTTACAAAGCCAACTGGAGCGACATCGACAAAAGAACATTCAACCGACCCTCCGCTGGCGGGTGGATTCGAACTGCGATGCCGAATTGGCATTGTGTGAGAATCTGGTGATTGCCGGGGGGCAGGATCAAGTGGAGGTATATGATCGCGAGGAAGGGAAACGACTCTGGTCCGCCAAGGTAACCGGGAAAGCACGTGGTTTGGCGATTGCCAACGGCCGGCTGATCGTAAGTACGAATCAGGGCAATATATATTGTTTTGCCGGCGGTGCAGGGAAAGGAGAAATCGTCAGGCAAAAACGACAAGCGAATCCTTATAAGGAAGATGAATTGACGAAGGTGTATCGTGCGGCGGCGGAAGCGATTGTGAAGGAGACCGGGATTACCAAGGGATATTGCTTAGTGCTGGGCGCGGAGGAGGGTCGGCTGGCGTACGAACTGGCGCAATTGACGGAAATGAACATAGTGGGTATCGAGCCGAATGGCCAGAAAGTCCAAGCGGCGCGAAAAGCACTGGATGCGGCCGGTCTGTACGGGGAACGAGTGATAATTGAAGAGGGTAAACTCACGGAGGCTCCTTATTCAAATTATTTTGCGAATTTGGTCGTATCCGATCGCCTGCTGGTATCCGGGGCGCTGCCGCAAAATCTAAAGACGATAGCGCGTCATGTGAAGCCGCAGGGGGGAACAGTTTGCCTGGGAATTCCAGCGATGGCGAAAACCGAAGGGGTGACACAGAATAAATTGAAACGATGGTTGAAGCAGTTGGATTTAGGGCCGGGAGAAATCAGCCTATCGGACGGGATGTGGGCAAAGGTGGAACGAGGGGGATTGCCAGGCGCCGGCAAGTGGACGCATCAGTACGGCGAGCCGGGGAATACGGCGTGCAGCGATGAAAAACTACTCGGCGGACCGCTGGGCGTACTCTGGTTCGGGGAACCGGGCTCGGCGCCGATGGTGAACCGTCATAACGCCGCGGCGGCGCCGTTAGCGATGAACGGAAATCTGTTTATCCAAGGTGAAAACAACGTGATGGTCTATGATTCCTATAACGGAGTGATGAAATGGAAACGAGAGATACCGGGGGCGATACGTACCCGTCTGAAAGGATTCGAATGCAGCAACCTGGCGGCAACGGAAGGGAGTTTTTTCGCGGCGGTGGGAGATGCGTGTTGCCAATTCGAAGCGGAAACGGGAAAGACACAGGCACTGTATAAATTACCCGCAGATCGAAACAGTAAATCGAAGACGTGGGGATATCTTGCCTATGTGGATGGGACCCTCTACGGAAGCACGTTGACGAAACAGGGCGTATCGGATTCGGTGTTTGCGATCGACAGCCGCAGCGGCGATACGGTATGGAATTACGACGGTGATAATATCGTCAATCTTACGATAGCCATAGGCGGCGGCAGGGTATATTTCATCGACCGTTCCCTGTCGCCTTCGGAATGGCAGGAGCTTTTACGAAAAGATAAGTCGGATTTGAAAAATCTAAAAGCTGCGCAGGCCAAAAAAACAGAAAAAGAATTGAAGAAACTGGATATTCGACTGGCAGTGGCTTTGGATGCGAAAACCGGCGCGAAGATCTGGGAGCGACCGGTGGATGTAACGCAGGTCAGCCGGGTCGGGATCGGCGGCGGGGAATTGTCGGCGATGTATAAGGATGAGACCCTGGTATTCTGCGGGGCGAATGCAAACGGACATTACTGGCGACAGTTTTTAAAGGGAGAATTTTCGAGACGCCGATTGGTGGCCCTGTCAGCGAAAGACGGCATACAGTTGTGGGCGAAGGATGCGAACTATCGACATCGGCCAGTGATTATCGGGGATACGATCCTGGCGGAACCGTGGCTTTACGATTTGCGGACGGGCCAGCAGAAGACGCGCAGGCATCCGGTGACCGGGAAGGAGGAGGTGTGGCAGTTTTTACGACCGGGTCATCATTGCGGGGCGATCTCGGCGTGTGCGAATATGCTGCTGATGCGGTCGGGTTATACGGGCTATTACGACCTCAATGACGACAGCGGGATACGTCACTTTGCGGGTCATCGGTTAGGTTGTTGGATCAATGCGTTGCCCGCGGACGGGCTGGCGTTGATGCCGGAGGCCAGTGCGGGATGTATCTGCCTGTTTCCCATAGTTTGTTCGGTGGCGCTGGAGCCTCGACCGGACCATTATCGCTGGGGCATTTACAGCACAGGCGGCGTAACGACACCGGTGCAGCGCTTGGCGATAAACCTGGGAGCGCCCGGCGATCGTCGGGACGAGGAAGGGCAATTATGGTTCGGGTATCCGCGTCCGGGACTGCCGGGAGACCGAGCGGCGATGGGATTTTCTTTCCCGTTTAAGGTGGATTTTTTTGCCGGCGGCGGATACCGACAGATCGATTATCAAACACACCCGATAGCCGGATCGGATAAGCCTTGGATATTTTCGAGTTACGGCCAGGGTATTAAACATTGTTCGCTGCCCTTATTAGGCAAACAAGTTAAGCCTGCTACTTTTGTAGTTCGACTGCATTTCATGGAACCGCAAGACCAGCAATCCGCGTCTCGGGTATTCAGTATCAAGCTGCAAGGCAAACAGGTGTTGAATGATCTGGATATTGCGAAAGAAGCCCAGGGACCCAGTAAAGCTCTCGTTTGCGAGTTTACGGGCATATCGGTTCAACGCAATCTGGAGATCGAATTCGTACCTCAAGGCGGAACGATAGATACCCAGCAACAGGCGCCTCTACTGAGCGCGCTTGAGGTTGTACGGGAAGTCAAAACCGCCCAACGGAACTAAGATGTATGGGAAGGCAAACCGATGTTACATAGAAGAAAACCAATAATTTTATTGAATGCTTTTTTGCTATTTATATTGTCTTTTTCCACCTATCTTCGGGCGGCACCGGAACAAATGTTATGGCCCAGTAATGCCCTGGTTAAAATCATGCGGTCGGACAAACCAATATCCGATGCGGAACGCACGCTGCGGATCACTGCCGCCCGAGCAGAAATTGTCAGTTCTCAAGCGGTTTTCCGGCCCCGTACCAATCTTAAAACCGTTTCCGCAACGATAAGCGATCTTCGTCACACCAAACAAAAAACAGTCATTCCCTCTTCCTCCGTCGAATGGCACTGGGTACGATATATCGATATTACCCGCAACACGGCAGGTATTCCGGCCGATGAGTTAATCGCCCAGGCCCCCACCAGCATACCCGATCCCTTTTGGGAAGAGACCAGCATCTCCATTCCAGCGAACCAGGCGCAACCGATCTGGCTGGAAATCCACATCCCAGAAAACGCTCCGGCCGGCGATTATCTCGGTAAATTGATTATCACCGGAGACAGTGAGTCCCATGAATTACCGATTCAATTACACGTATGGAATTTTACAGTTCCCAGGCAACGACATTTATCGGTAATCAATTGGTGGCGCTTTCCCGGCGTTGGTTTTGACAATATCAAGCCTTACAGTAAGGAATACTGGGAATTACTGGGATCCTTTTGTGAATTTCTGGTGCAGCATCGTCAGACGGACATCCAGACGTCCATCAACTTGATTCAGGAAAATGGGGATAAAGGGGAGGGCTATACATACGACACGAGTCGCTTAGAGCGATATGCCGAAATAGCCTTTCAAGTCGGAATCCGACAAATCCATCTCCATTCCGTAGGTCGGCGCACTCATAATCTTACCAATCCTGCCAGCCGAATCGAACCGCAAGAAGCAAATTTACGCCGTTTGGCTGCATGGGATAGAGTCATCCAGAAGAGGAGTTGGCAACATCGGTTTCTGGTGAGCATTTCGGACGAACCGTTTATCTATCACGAGGAAAGTTATGCGGCACTAGCCAAACGTGTACATCAACTGGCGCCGAACGTTCGAATTATCGAAGCCGTGGAAGCCGAGTACCTCGATCCCTTGGATATTTACGTTCCTAAACTCAGCCATCTCAATTTGTGGCGTCCCCGGTTCCAGGAAGTCCAGCGTGAGGGTAAAGAACTGTGGTTTTATACCTGTTGCCATCCGGTGGGACGTTATCCCAATCGATTTTTAGATCAGTCCCTCTTGAAAGTACGGGTACTCCATTGGATTAATTATCTTTACGATTTGGATGGGTATCTCCACTGGGGATTGAATCATTTTGCCGGAAACGAGGCCTACACCCAGGAAGCCATCAGCAAAGGATTACCCCTGGGAGATCGGGCCATTGTATATCCCGGGAAAAAGGGCCTGCTGGGATCGCTGCGGTTCAGCGCCATGCGGGATGGATTACAGGACTACGAATATCTTTGGGTCCTGGAAAATGAACTTTCGAAAATTAAGAAACATGTTGGTCCGGATGCGTTCTGGCTCGATCCTCGACAAAGACCCTTAGAACTTTGTCGAGAGGTAATCCGGTCGTTTTATGATTATACGAGAGATCCTGAAGTAATGCTTTCGACTCGCGAAACCATAGCCAATGAAATCGAGTCGCTCCAAACGGAACCGCTCCTGATCGTACAAACCTCGCCTCCCGAAGGAACGTTTGTCCCTGCCGGTCCCCGTAACATAGGCGTTCGCGGTCTAATCACACCGGGCGCCAAAGTCACACTCAATGGTAAACCCATCCAAAACGTAAGACCCAGCGGATATTTTCGGCAGGCGTATTTTATGCCCGACAGCAATCCGACAATAACTATTACCACGGAGTATCAGGGCAAAAAACGCGTAGCTAAGCGGGTTTTTAAACTAAGCCACTAATCCAGACGAATAAGCGGATAGCAGAATTATCCTACTAAAGTCATTTCCTTGCCGGAAACGATTACTTTATTCACGTCCAGGTTGCCCATTTTCATGTCGAGGAAGGGTTTTCCGTTTTTCAGACCGACGGCGCCGAATCCGAAAGCCGTAGAGAGAAACGTGCGGAAATTATCCCCGATCTTCGAGTCGATATACAGAATCTTATCGACGGCATCGTAGCGGACTCCGGTGAGGCCCTGGAGCAGGCCGTAACTGGACATCGCGCGCGCGTACCAGTGGCCACATTCGTATTCGTTGAAAGGATTGCGAATCGTGCCGTCGTACCGGTCGCGGCAGACGCGCACGATATCCAAACCTTCCTTGACCTTACCTTCGAACATCAAATGCGAAGCGACCTGGTATTCGATGCCGGTCCAGACTTCGTCGCTATACACGAACGGGAGGGCCAACTTGCCGCCGTGCGGCCAGGTGCATAAGAGCAAGCCGCCGTCCTTGCCCATGGCAAAGGCCGGCCGCTGGGGATTGGCGTGATCGATCAGGTCCCGCCGGAGGTTGTATTGATAGACCGAAAGCAAATGACCGGTGACTTTATCGGGATCGACAATTTCATCTAATCCGCAAACCCTGGCGATCCAGAAACCGAGCACGCCATCCGCCAGACAACCGTTGCCATACTGATACTTCGGTCCCTGCTGGTTGAGCAGATTGACGATGTCATTATATCCGGGGCCGTTGTTGGAAACATTCAAAGGATGAAACGTGGCGTTGAGGCCTTCGGTCTGAATTTTCTGGATGAAATACTCACCGTTATAGAGTTTGGTTTCGAGATATTTTTTACCGTTAGCGAGTAATTTTTTATATTGGGAGACGTCATCGCCTACTGCCGTTCCCATTTCGATGGCGGCGGCGAGGGCGCCCAGATAGAAACTGCTGCAATGGCCGTCGGGACCCCAATATTCAATGTCATAGGTGTTATGGTGCGGTTCTTCCAATACGCCGTGACCGCGCGGGTCCCAGGTGTTAATGCAGTATTGGAGGCTGAGCTTGACCTTGGGCCAGATTTGTTTGAGCCAATTGGTATTGCCGTAGATGCGCCATTCACGATAGACCTTCATAATCCCGCCCAGTTGGCCATCAGAAGCGGCGTGAAATCCGTGATCCACGGGCCGAATCGGCAAAGCAGAACGGAAGGTCTGGTGACCGCCGGTATCCATACTTTCGCTAAATTCAGTGTGGCGCAGGGAGCGTTCCAGATCGGGGAACAAATGACAAATAGCCTGGGCATAGTTCCAGACGTGCGTACAGGAGCCGTGACAACATCCTCTGTTATCACAGCAGCCTTCAAAGCACCAGAGCCGACCGTCCGGTTGACGGAGTACGGTGGGCGATTTGAGAATGGTAAGATTGGCCGCGACCGCTTCGATCACTTCGGGGGGCAAATCGGTATCAAAAAATGTATCGCTGAAAAGTTTGGATTTTTCGCGGAGAGTTTGATAGTGCAGCTGCCAGTATTTGGCCACTTCCTCGATATTTTTAAATCGGCCGGAATACCAGGGTTTATAGTATTTGGAAGAAGGACAGCAGCCAGTGGCAGGATCGCACGCCGGAGCATTTTCCGGATCTTTCCCATACCGATGATCCGTTTCCGGAACGTACCAGGCGAACATCAGGCGAATGGTCTTTTCCTGGCCCGGTTTTAAGGTAAACGGAACGAATAACGATGCGCCGGGAGCGGTTCCTTTCTGAGGCGGATTCTTCCGCAAGATCCCTTCCTGGATGTTTTTCCAGCACAAGGTAACGGAGTCCCACCAGCCCCCCTTAAACCAGCAGTGGTCCACGACGGTATTGTTATCGTCGGTGAATATGGCAAACGCTCCCTGTTCATACGGTTTGTCTTTGCCGGGTTCCTGACAAAGGATAAAGCCGTTTTCTATCGGCTTGATGGATTGGCCGTCTTTTCGGACGGATATGAAATTTTTACTGTTATAGGAGAAGATCGCTTCCTGGATTTTATCGGTGGGATTGCGGAAATGATACTCCAGGGCGCCAACCGGCAGCGACGATTCATCGGCATAAGTGGGAATGAACGGACTCCAGCCGGTTACCTGGACCTCTAAGGGAATGGTATAATCTTCCAGGGTAACCGTTCCGAACGGAAACCGCGGTAGAAACCTGGCGTTGCGAAAACGCGGCAGACCGAAACTGGTTCGTGCAGCGCCATTGCCGGTATTCGGCGCGCCGAATATTTTCCAGATGGGCACAGGCCCCTCCAGGACCTTGGCGACGTTGGGGGCGCCTTTGACGCACAAGGCAGCATACATGTGGGGCTCATTAAATACCTCCGGTTTATTCCGCACGGACACGTGGGAAATCGCGCCGGTCCCTTCCAGACACACCATGCCCGCTCCCATCCCGCCAATCGGAAAGGCCACACGGTTCAGGAACGGACCGAAATAGTCCCCGTTATATTCCCGGGCGCATTTCTGTTCGTTGGGGGTGATCTGGGAACAACCGGTAAAAAACGCGGCAAAAACCAGCAAACCCATAAACACAATATATCCTTTTACACGGCACCTTCTCATCACAAATTCCTTTCCGTTCAAAAGGTTAACAAATTATATTTTCAAAGAGTATAACGTATTGGGCCTACGATAAAAGTCTAAATTGGTTTGTCGAATTGGGGAATTTTCAGCAGGGCGCCGTTCTGGAGTGCGGACTGATGCGCGACGATGCCGGGCACGGTGTAGGCCAGTGCTTCGTGAACATCAACCGCCGATTGGCGCTGTTTCACCAGGGCGTCGATGAATTCATGCGTCAAGAAGGTATGGGATCCTTCGTGCCCGCTGTTGTGACGCAATGGTTCCGGGAGCATATCGGTTTCCCACCAGTGCTTTTGTTTGTAGGCTTCAAATCGGGGTGCTTTGCGTTCGAAACCGGCGTCGTCTTGTTCGAGCCGTTCGGCGCTGCGGATGATGACGGGTCCGAGACCGTTGGGATGCGGGGCGTAGAAACTCATTTGATCGCCGATCCACTGGGCCCGCTCACAACCGCGATGGGCCCCTTTCCACCAGATATTCACGCGAAAGGCATTGCCGCGATTGGTGCGGAACATGGACGAACCGTTCCAGAAGGGATTCCTATACGCGTTATCTTTCAGGATCGGACTGTCATCGCCCCAACCGTGACAGACGACTTCCGTTAACCGTTCGCCGGTAACGCCGATCAACTGGGACGTGCAGTGGGTCGGATAATGCATGGGAGCGATCCCGTACCGCCAGGTGCGTTTGCCGTTTTCCCAATACAAAACTTCCAGGCCTGGATGCTGATATTCCGCTTCGCAATAAAAGAGGCTGCCGAATTTACCGGCCTGGTAAAACTTCCGCGCCGAGATGGTCGATTGCTGAAAATAACCGGTTTCCGCCATCATATAGGTCAAGCCATATTTTTTTACCGTATCAAACAGCAACTCCGCTTGTTGCATGGTGGCCCAGGCCGCCGGTACCGCCGAGATTACGTGTTTGCCATGCTTCATGGCTTCGACGGTATGTTGCACGTGCAGCGGACCGTCGGTAAAAATCGCTACGGCATCGACCTGTTTATCTTTGACCAGTTCCTCCAGGGACGGATAGGACTTGGAACAACCGTACACCTGCATTAATCGCTTCTTTCGCTCCGGTCGCAGATCGCTGACGGCCTCGACGATACAATCCGGATGCTCATGCCATTGAAACGAACACCCGAATCCGCCGCCGACCACGCCCATACGGATTTTTTTCGGCGCGGTATTCACTGCCAGGGACGCTGACGATAGTAGTGTTGTCCCCGCCAAAGCGGAACTACTTTGTTTGATAAAATCCCGACGTGTAAATTGTTCCTTGCCCATAGCAACCTCCAAATTTCGATATAATGATATTATTTATGATTAATATACTCTTTTATTCTCCGCTGTTTTGCCAACCAATTTAGCGCCGCCTGCGGAATGATCTCATGGCCGCCATCGAAGATGGTAATTCGTGTTTTGCCGGAAGTCCGTCGAAACAGCGGCTGCTTGTTTCCATAGGTTGCATCCGAGACAGATTGTTTCAGCAACTCCGGCGCCGCAGCGTTTTTTATAAAGAATTGAATATCCGCTTCCGATATTTTATCCTTTGGTTTGGCTAACCGGTTAAACGCACGCAAGGAATGACTGATCGGCACACTGCCGTTGTGGCCGTCGTTGATTCCGGCGTTGATATCCAACGGTAATCCCTGGGCATTTTTCAAATAGGTGATCGGCGACCGCTTGATAGATTCGGCATAGGCCGAGGCGCCCAGGAGAGGCGGCCCCCCTACCGAGGATTCAATCATAGCGGCATATCGATTCTTACGCTCCCTGGATTCCTGATGCCAGGCGACCAGATCGACGATCGGCACCCAAGCCGACACTCCCGCCCAGATTTCCGGCGCCCTCCCTGCCATTAACAATGCGGCATAACCGCCGCCGGAAGAACCGACCAGGTAAATTCGATTCACATCCACGTTCGCTTTTTGCGTGGAGAAGGTAACAGCATCCTTAATGTCCTGAACTACGAATTCGGAGCCGGTCGCCTGGGGCTTGTTGTTAGGTCCGCGAAAGTTCGGATGAATAAACACCCAATTTTTTTCGATACACCAGCGGGCATAATATACGCCGGGATCGCGCTGCCGGTAATCTGCCGACCAGGAATGCAGTCCTACCAGCAGAGGAATCGGCGCATCCGTCTTTGGCGTATAGAACATCGCGGGCTGCTGACTTCGATCGGCGGAACAGAAATATTGAATCTCTTTTACCTCCGCCGGCCATGTCAACTTTTTCACCGGTTCTTTTTCGCTACTCATTACCGTCAATGAAAAACAGAACCATAAAGAAGCAAAGCTAATAAATAGTTTTCGAAGTCTCATAATACACAATGCCTAAAACGGAAATTACATCGTTAAAAACGAATCCAGTTCAAATCACGGATGACCATTTTAACGGTTGAGTTTTTTTTTGAGTTTACCCCAACGAGAATTTGACGGATATCCTTCAGCGTCAGATGTTTATCCGGATCGGACTGGGACCATTCTCCCCAACGAACACTGTCGAAGAGGACGACGGCCTTTTGGGGTTCATGGATATCCGTATGAATACCGACGTCGGTGATATAACTGGCACCGTTCTTTTCGATAAATTGAATCCGCACGTCGCCGGCGCCTTGCAGGATCTGAATGGTCAGAGCCAATCCATCCCAAGGCTCCGTCGGGATATCTTGCGGTGACAGCGGCAATTTCGGGTAGCCCCAGGGATCGCTGTCGGTAAACTGCATATCAAATTGAACGCCGCCGTCGGGATGAGCCTGATGACTCATCGTCGCTTTTACGTTGATATTATCCTGCCAGGAACGAACCTGATCGGCCGATTTTATCGGCTTACGTCCCTGCGGCACCATTGTCTTCATATCCCCCATCAGACGAAATGCCAACACCGACTGACCGCCATCAGCCACCTTACCGCTATCGGCCAATCCACCGCGGATTTTGATCCACTGCCCCAGCGCCACATCCCGGCCCTGAGCGGGCAGCGTTGCTTGCAGCGGTAACGTTTTACGCTCCATGGATTTAAGGCGGATCTTCCAATTTCGCGGTTCGAGCTTCCAATTTTTCGGACATTGTTCCACGTGGAACATTGACTCAATTTCCCGCTCGGCGAAGTTATACGCAACCAGTTTTAGCGCTACAGGCCGACCGACATCCACGACGTGGGCCTGGCGACCGAGGTTCGTAGCGGTATGAGGCATCTGCAATTGGAGGATAATCGGGCAGGAGGTTCCGGTTCGAAGTGCTGAGGAATGTTTGGACGGTTCGAGATTCAGCTTATTCGCCTGCCCAGCCGGCAATACAACAAACACAGCGGCAGAATCAAGTTGTTTCGGTTGTTCTTTCAAAGGACGACCGAGATAATCGTAAATCTCTTGTGGCTTGATAGTTACGGGCAGTTTCCATTCCGTAGGTTTTTCGGCCCATAGAATAAGGATATCCCGCTCTTTGCCCTCAAATCGACCGCGAAAGACGTACAGGCGTAAGTCTTTATATTTGTTAGAGATATAGCAGCCGATGGGTTTGGCGGAGGCGAGGAAGCGGGCGACAGCGGCGTAGGCGACATAGCCGGGTCGCGGAGTCAGATCGCGGCGGAGCAGTCCAAACTGGACATCACGTTCGGGGTAATTTCCCAGGATGAAAAAGAAGTGTCGGTTGACGCCGGCGAAGAGACTGGAAGCGTAAGAACGGGCGATGAATTCTGCCTGCCGGCGTTCATCTTCGCGTGAGAGTTCGTGGTCTTGAGTGTCGGGGATAAATGGTAAGCCAATGCCGCATTCGGAGAGCCAGATCGGTCGGCCGCAGGCGGCCTCGCGGGCAGTGGCGAACTGATCGAGATATTGATCCGGCTTATGGTATGTGTGGATGTTGTAGGTATTAAAGTACGACCATACTTCATTTTGTAAAACCCCTTCGGTATGCAGGGGAGAGCCGGCGCCGGCATAGGCGTTCCAGCAGACGGTGAGGTCGGGATTGCCAGCCTTGAAACCGAGATAGGCGGCTTTCTGATGGGTGCACATTTCGTCGATGGTGTGGCCGCCGAAGACGGTGATGTTGGCTTCGTTCCAGGGTTCCCAAGCGAGGATTTTGCCTTGGAAGCGTTGGGCCATTTCGCGACAGAAGTTATAGATTAAGCGGAGGTCGCGTGGGTATCGACTGCCGGCGCCGGGGCCATCGAGTTCCCGATCGTGCGCCCAGCCGGGCGTATGGTGAAAGACCTGTAAGACTTTCAAACCGTGTTTAGCCTGTAATTCGGCAGCGACGTCATAGTTATTTTTCGGTGCGAAGGTGTCGGGCGAATTTTGCATTTCGGCCCAAGTAAGACGGTCTCGAATCCAGTTGGCGCCGGCGAGGGCGGCCAGGCGGGCAAAGTTTTCCTGTTTCGTTGGTTTGTTTTTAGCGAACCAGGCAGTGGCGGAATCAATACAGATGGGCGAATCCTGCGGGACCGGTTCGGATAGCGGGTGAATGACGGCAGCGGTAGTCCAATCGAGGATTTTGTTTTGCGCATCGAGAAATTCGATGCGGTACCAGCCGATACCAAGCTTGCCCAGTTCCAATCTTTCAGAGGATTTTACTTTTGATGAGGCGAGAGTATTTTTCTGAATGGCGTTTTGTTTGTCATCCAGGACACGGTACGAATGTAGTTGTCCCTTGCTATGATCCGGAACAGGTACAGCGACGTTTTCTTCCCGGACAAAGACATTGCCGGGATGTTGGGGCGCAGGGCGAGGGATAACGCGGGGTATGGTTTGGAGAGCACGATACAAGTTGTCGATCGTGTTTTGATCGGTTTCCGCGCTAACGGCATTATGCACGAGAGAAAATAGCAGGAGGATTATTAAGTACGTTGTTCTTTTCATTTTCCAATCCTTTTTAAAGGGAACCACGGATTGCACGGATTACACGGATTTAATTTTCAACGTCGGACGGTGATGGTGATGTCGGTGCCGGGTGCATAAGGTATACCGTTGGCGTCTTCTTTCTTACCGTGATTATCCGTACAGTCTTCGCCGACACTATATACGACATAACCTTTTTCGAGTTTTTTATAACGCAAGTCCTGATCATCGTAGGGATCTTTCAGGACTGTATTGATATAATCAGGAACCAACTCATTCAGAGAATCAGGTAGATTTTTATGTTCATGACGATATTGTTCGATAGCCAAGGCCATTATGGTTACGCGCCTGGAAGACTCATAGCGTGAGTTAATATTCATTGCTCTCCTGAGTTTCGATTTTGTCTCAATTACTATCACATCTAATAAAGTTCTTATATCGGATATACCACTCATACTCATAAACATCAAATCATCGTGGAAATATTCATTATGAATCCGATCCGAATAGGGTAAAGATAAAGCCACAAAGCAATCGCGGATAGAATTCAAACACTGAATTTGAGCGCGGTCATAGGTGCCAATACACGAATCCCAAAATATGGTCGATCTGTCCCTAAAATCTCCCACTCTACCAGACTCAAAGAAAAAAGAATTCAAATTTAGCGCCTTAACATATTCTCCGATCATAGCTCGCTTAAGTTCATAATCATAATTTATCGCGGTGAGAACGTTTTTGAGATCGACAAGATATCTATCAGTTATGTCCGTGAGATTTAATATGTCTTCTAAAATGGAAATATTCAAGGCGTCGCATATCTTCCTTGTACCCATAGAAGAAAACAAAGGTTCCTGTCCCAAAGAATTAGAAAGTGCAAACGAATCGAGCAGGCTTTGGGCGCAGAGGTCTAATTGCTGCACATTCGCATAATTCATAGATTCCAAGGCAAGCAACATGGCGCCATGCCGTATAGCTCCCAGATGATCGATGGCCTGAATATAACTCAATTCCGTTTCAACCGGATAGCGACATTGAGGAAATATAACGGCGCGGTGGAGGAGGATCAGGGCTTCCTTATTATCCGCGAGGTACTGGGAAACGAGTTGTAAGGTCGGTTCATCCATATACTCGCCTGGGGGAGGAAAATCATACTCGCCAATGAATGGGACCAGCTTCTGGTCTTCTTCGTCCCATTCGACGAAATAATCGAAGGCTTCGAGGTAGAGGTCGGCGGCGTTTTCGCCGGGAGGAGGGTATTCGTAGAAGGCATATAATTCCGCCATGGTCGTGGGATAGCCATGGGCGCGGGCGTAATCCAGGTGGCCCCGGATTAACAAGCGGAGATAGGATTTATTGGCGATCAGGACCAGCGAGGCGAAGATTAACGATAATAACAGTAATTTCGCTACCCATATTTTAGAGCAGCGTTTTGTTTTTACGGAATCGGATTTCATGGTGCGAATTATAGCAAAGCGGGAAGAGAGATGCAATCATCGACCTCGGGAAAAGTAGATGGGTAAACGGGTAGATGGGTTTACGGTTTACAGTTTACGGTTGACGGTTGACGGTGAGAGAGAAGAGGTTTCTGGTTCCACGTTTCAAGTTTCAGGTTGAAGAGGAACTGGTGGATATTGGGTAGCAGGTCCCTCGGTTGACCAGGGGTTGACAGGATGGTGAATCACAGGATGGAAGGAATTCGCCATGCTCAAGAGTACTTGAGCATGCCACCCAGCCCGCTACGCTAAAGCTTCGCGGCGGCGAGCCAGCGGGGGCTAGAAGTTATTTTAGTTTTGTGAAGTTATATTTGCAGGATTGATTCAGTAAGAAGGACGAGGCGCGGTGGTTGGTGTCTTTTTGCTGCCAGGCGCCTTCGAGGGTAATGCGGATGGGATTCAAAGGTTGATCTTTGAGGTTGAGTTCGATGGTTCGGTGGGTAACGCGGATATCGCAGGGAGTGTTATGAACTAAGAGATTCGTGATTGCCATTTCGGGGCAGGATTTGGGTAAGCGGGGATTGATGAGCAGCGAGCCATCAGGTCGGGCATCGAGGCCAACGAAGCCATAGGTTACGATCGAGGGGATGAGGGAGCTTTCGTAAAATTCCTTATCGATACCGAGTCCGCCGGCAGTGCCGCCGCCTTGAAGAGTAGTGCCGCGTTTGCCGCCTTCGTAGTATTTGCGGTACCCGCCGGCGGCGTGGACTTCCTTTTCCCAGGCGAGGATTTCGGTCAATCGCTGCCAGGCGTCGTCGGGTCCGAGGATATTTAATCGGGCCCAGAGGTCGTAAAAGGAAAAGCCGAGGACGGCGCCACCGTCCTGAACCTGTCCGCCCCAGGGAATGGATTGGGGTGCGTGCCAGACGTGCGCGTACCATTTGACATTGCGAACCGTCGTGGCGCGAGGCCCGAAGCGCCAACGATAAATATCTTTCCCGGTGGAAGTGTCGCCATCGACGATGCGTTTGCCGGTAATCCATTCCATGATCCTTTGGGCATGGTCCGGGTTTGCCAAGTCGTACCAGATGGCATCGAGATTGAGGAAGGTGTAACCGTAATCATGTTTGTGGCCATTTTTATCAATGCAGGCAATAAAGCGACCATTTTTCTCGTTCCAGAAAAGACGATTGGCGGTTTCCTTCACCTGGCGGGCGTGTTGGCGTAAGGATTTCGGATCGAGTTTCAAGGTTCCCAGAGGAATGTTCCAACCGGGATTTTTTTCGATGGCGTCTTCGAGGTCAGCCAGAGCGATGGTAGCCGCATAATATTGATTGGTGGCATAGAGGTCATCCCACCCAAAGGGCATGAGATCCCAGTAGTTATTACCGATGCCATGGCCGGCATGGATAGTGAGTTTGCCATCTTTATCCCTGGTGAAGCCGGGAACGCCGTCGTGGCCGGGCCAGGGATTGCGGATGTGATTGTATTTGAGACCGCCCATTATGGTCTGCTGATATCGCAAAGCCAGACGCATCCGATCGATCTGGCGGCGGAGGAAATCCAGATCGCCCGTCCAGTTAAAATAACGACAGGAAGCGAGGATAAAAATAGGATTATTAATCGTATGACGGGTATCATAGACGGTGAAGAAGGAATCGATTTCAAATTTGACATCCGATTCCCCGGGCGCCAGCGAAATCCGAATCCGTTTGATCTTACCCTGCCACAGGGGATGACGATACATCGTCATAATGGAATGATAAAACTCGCGCGCCAGCGGCGTTTTGTCGGGATAGAAATAGACGCGACGGTCGGCGCTGAATTCATTGTCGTCTTCCCGCAGCCATTCGACATAGGGAGCCGTATGATTTTTAGCAGCGCCCGTGCGTTTCCAGCGCAATTGCAGGTACGGTGCGTTGAAGGCATCTATCGAATATCCTTGGGGAGTAATGATAGCGGGGGAAGGGCCGGTAGCTTTGAGATGCCAACGGTTGTTTTGGATGCCGAATGATTTCAGGTTATGCAGCTCCCAGAGCGAGGCGACGGTTTCGCCGACATATTCCCCTTTTTTCCACGAGCGGAGATTGCCGCCCACCCAGCCGGGGACTTTATCGAGCGGTTGAAAGTGCCAGCCGACAGTTTTACCTTTGACGTGGTCGGGGTTTTTGTCGGATTGGGTCCAAATCGGAAAGGGCCAACCGTGATCGTGGGCGTGGGAGAAGTGCTGATGGGTCATGACATAGCCTTCGTCGTCGAGTTGCATTTTCAGCAGCAGATCACGATGGATGTCCTGAATGGACTGTTTTGAGCCGCGAGGACAGGCATGAGCGAGCCAAATGTCCGAGGTGAGCAGATATTCCTTATTAAATAAGGTAAGGCTGTTGCCCAGACGGTGATGGAAATGGCGCCAGAGATAATGACTGAGTAGTTGGGCCTGATCAGCGTGACCGGCAAATTCGAAACGCGGGAAATCCGCAGGGACGTTTTGCATTAGTTCAAATACAATGTCGGTATTCTGGGGAGAGAGATCGTTCGCATACGATAGTTGCCTTGCCAGGAGAAAAATAAAAACCAAAAACAATATTAATTTATGACGGTCTTGACTTGTACGTAGCATGTTTATATTCCTCGAGAATTACGCGTGGGGCAAGGCTCCACCCTACAGGGGCATGCGCAGAGTTATGATTTCATTCGGAGCCATTTGTAAAGGCAGTTTCACCTGATCGAGCTTTTCTTCGGCGGGATTACTATAGTAAAATGTCGGCGGTATTCGTTTGGGCCAATCCAAACTTACCTGCTGCGGTTTGTCGCTGATATTGAACAATCGTAATAAATATCCCTGTTGATCGCGCGCAGGTTTGATCGAGGTAATAATTACCTGATCCGAGCTAAGGGATATAATCTGGTGCGGGCAAAACGATTTTGGCTGGACCGGAACAGGGATCAAGGGCTGGCTGCGTTCGATGCCGAAGCGGCGGACGGCAGCCAGATCGAAATTTTGGTGCGGGAATAAAGCATATCGGAAAGTAGTCGGGCCTTCCTGATCGGCTTTATAATTCGTAAACCAGTAATTATTCATTACGTAGGAGAAAAATTTCTGGGTAGGTTGCAGATGTTTGATCCAGGGGAGTTCGGCAGTGATGGAGCCCACTTCAATCATGGGAGCGTCGAGGATGGCACAGGTGACGCCAAATCGGTCGTTCGAGACATCCACAAAACGCTGTACGGTAAAAAAGTTTTTATTGGAACCGGGGATCTGATCGAGTTCCGGCCGGACGACGGCCCAGGGGGTATCGATCCTCATCCGGCCTTCGGGAACGTTGAAGGCAAAGGTGAAATGAACGCCCTCTTTGGTGCGGATTTTCTTTTTATCGACAATATTAATGATATCCACGCGATCGAGGCCGGCTACCAAACGTATTTCGCGACTGAGTTTGTGACAACCGGGCGCCTCGGACTCGATAAGCAGGGAAGTAACCAAGGGACCCTTTTCTTTCAGAATTACCTTGGCAGGCCCGCTGGGTTGGGCCTTTTTGGGATCGTTGCCGGGCACATAGAAATAATCATTCAGAGCTAATTCCTGCTTGCGATCGACCAGATTGAAAGGGATACCATCGCGTTTCAAGCTGATGATGCCACCCGTTTTGGTATCGATAGCCAAGTTAACCACTTCGTTGGCAATCATAATGGTATTGCCGGTGTTATTATCCATTCGGCGGACAGCGGTTTGTGCCGAAGGCGTATGGGATTTGCCGGAACGAAAAACGAAACGTTTCGCCGACAAAGGCGGTACATCGTTAGCCAGAAATGCCAATTCCCCCGTCGATAACCGCTGTGAATATACGGGTTGGCCTCGCTCATCTTCCACCTGATTTCCTGCCAGGACTGTCCCCTTCGGTATAATAACTAAATCACTTCGTAACCAGGAATTGGTATTAATAATGTCAATTGCTTCGATCTGTTTCACATCCGCTTTATGATGTTTCAGTGCTTCTTGTAATAGCTTTCTGGAAATCGTATCCGCTTCCAGGGCGCAGTTTTGTTTCCAGGCCCACTGGGTCTTGACGAACTCATGATCCGGTTCACTAATACTGTTATAGGCTCCCCAGGTATGCTCATCGTATAAGATAGCGCCGCGCCAGGCCTGATAGAAATCCGGATCGGGATAATGTTTTGGGTCCAGCATAGCCCAAAGCACGGCAGCCTGCACTAACCACTCGGCAGCGTTTCGATTCAGGGCGGTTTCCCGTGCCGACGATGCTGCGCCATCTTCCCAATAGGGAGTAAAATCCCCGCGATATTCCGGCAGTTTATCCCCGTAGCGCTGCTCAAATTCCCGAAATGACTGACTGGCCGACGCAATAACCATCTTGGGATAGGCGTATTTTTCGTTCCAGGCTTTGACATAATCGGGCAGTTCGGGATCGGGCGGTCCGTTGTCAGAACCGATATTATAACGGATCTGGATTATATCGTAGGGAAAGTCTTTGCTTTCCAGTTCCTGCAGATAGCCGAAAATGCGTTCCGGGGTAAGCTTCCTGGCGATATTCACGTAGTTTAAACCGGTGTGGAACCAGGAATAGCCTCGGCCCGCAATCCAACAGAGGACCTTGTGTTTACCAGAGGGGGAAACCCAGTAAAAGGGCTGATCCGCCAGTTCATACACATACCCGATCCGTGCACTGGTATTCGGCCCCATAGAAAGGTACTTCACCCCGCATTGCGCCATGACGGGTACGATTCCCCAGGTAAAACCTGGAACATCAGTAATCATGGCGGAATCCATTTGGATGCCGTAGTCGGTTTTGAGTCGCTGGGAAAAGTCGAGCAGGGCAAATAATTCTTCCGGTCGATAGAGCGCCGACAAGGCGTTGCCGTAGAAGGCATCGAGCGAGATCCAACCTTTTTCGACGGCATGGAGGAATTCTTTCCGTTTTTCAGGGGAGGCTTCTTTGAGATACCGATCGACAGGCCAGAGGCCCTCCGGGAGCCATTTAAAACGTGCTTCCGGGGGATAGTCGTCCGTGCGGCGGCCAATCTCGATCGCCTGATCTAAAAATTTCATCTGCAACCGTTCCACTTCATCCTGGGTATGGGTATAGCCGATATCCAGATGGGTATGATGGAGCATGTGCACCTGCCATTTGCGGACGGGTTTGAGGGCCAACCTCTGGTGCGCAATAATTTTATCCGTCAGCTTAATCGTGATCGGAATCTCTTGCGGCGAAGCAGCGGCAGGGGCATGCGCTTCGATAATCTGTGTGCCTGCCGTAATCGTATATTTTTGACTGGATGAATCACCCGTCGTAACCATAACTTCCGTCGGTTCGCCGACATGCAGCAGGTCCACCAGGACCGGCTGATTGAGGTTATCCTTTTTTCCGCGCAACAAATACGGTTTGGTGTAAATATCGCGAACTACAGTCATGGTTTGCATCGGCGTAGTCTGCAAGTTTGGGGGCGTAGTAAGAGCAATATAATCGTAGAGAATCCAACTACCGGTAGCAGTAGTGATCGAGATCGTGTTATTGCCTTTTTTCAGGGTGTTCACGGTAAAAGGAATTTCCCATTGGCGTTCGATTCCTTTTTCCGGCTTTCCATGAGCGGAGTCGTCGCCGCCGCCTTGGGGCAATTGGCGTTCAAACTCCGAGTGATTGATCCTGATTTTTAATTTCGGCGGTTGATGTTGATGGGTATCGACCAGATCTATGAGCAGATTGCAATTGCCGGTTTTAGGAACATTATCCAGAGCGAAAAGGACAGTAAAGGTATGACTTTTACTATTGGCCCAGACGTCGGCGGGTCCGGGCTGAATATAAGGCCAGTCTTTTTTCGGATCGGATTGGCCTACGATATAGATAACGTCTTGTGGAAATCGGCTGATAAACTGGGGATGATCCGCCGGACCCAGGGCCAATTCAGCCGTATGATTGTCGGCCTTGCCAATCTGCCAGAGTATTTTATCCTGCCCGCAGGTTATGGTGGGCAGGGAGATCCACAAAATTAAGACCATGAATAAGGTAATTCTCGATGAAGGGGGAGAAATCATATATCACTCCTTATAGGAAAATTTGTCAGCATTTCTTTCCATTCTACTACCCCAGTATAAGGCTGATTTATCCGTAAGACAAGTCCGGTCCTGCCGCGAGAAAGATTGCGTTAATGCTTTGGTGCCAAGGGAAAATAAATGCCCTCGCGGCGGTTCTTGACTCGAACTGACAATTTGATTATTATGGGCATACGAAATGGAAACGAATCGGATAGACTATAAAGGAGAAACGTCATGGGATCATTGAATCGCAGAGATTTTATCAAAGGATCAATTACCGCCGCTTCCGGTATAACGATTTTATCCGAATCCAGCAAGGCGGCGTCCGGTACGGTCGTCGTCGGTATTATGGGTGTCGGCGGCAGAGGCCGCTCTCTCTTGAAAAGCCTGGTTCAGCGAACGGATGTGAAGATTAAATACATCTGCGACGCCGATCAGC
The DNA here is from genome assembly GCA_964574885.1 of uncultured Pirellulales bacterium. GTDB lineage: Bacteria > Planctomycetota > Phycisphaerae > Sedimentisphaerales > SM23-30 > JAFGFX01. Next base: position 414 of record CAZNQT010000008.1, on the reverse strand, counting down.
GTCCTTATGGTCCCGCGGCTGAGATTGTGATGGAGGAGCATGACTACAAACCCAAATTTGTACAGGATTTTCGCAAGATGCTGGAAGACAAAGAGGTCGATGCCATTATCGTCTCTACTTCCGATCGCTGGCACGCCCTGGCAACCATCATGGCCTGCCAAGCCGGCAAAGACGTCTATGTCGAAAAGCCCCAATCCATGAGCGTTTACGATGGTCGCAAGATGATTGAAGCCGCTGAAAAATATAAACGCGTCGTGCAAGTCGGCATGCAGTCTCGCAGCGCACCCTACGTACAGGAAGCACTGGACTATATTCAAAGCGGCAAACTCGGCGATATCAAACTGGGACGGGTTTATCTTATGCAGGCTGCGGGTCCTTATGACGATCCACCCGTTCAGCCGGTCCCGCCCGGCC
>CAZNQT010000007.1:0-25663 GCA_964574885.1 uncultured Pirellulales bacterium | reverse complement strand
ACAAAACTGCACCTCCAGGATAGCGACGGTTTACTCGCGCATCTTTCGGATGAAAAAGTCGTCTGGATGAGCCACGGCGACCAGGTAACGCAACTGAGTGATGATTTCCAATCGTTGGGTTCAACCGGTACGTGTCCCATCGCCGTAGTACGGCACAAACAACGGCCTTTTTTCGGCGTACAATTTCATCCGGAAGTCACTCATACGCCTTACGGTAGCCAGATCTTTCGAAACTTTTTGTTCGAAATCTGCGGTTGCTCCGGCGACTGGCAGATGGGGAATTTCATCGAACAGGAATGCACTCGAATTCGCACGCAGGTCGGCGACGGCCGAGTGATCTGCGGCCTGAGCGGAGGCGTGGATTCGTCGGTCACCGCGGCCTTGCTGCATCGGGCGATCGGCGAGCAACTGGTGTGCATTTTTGTCGATAACGGTTTATTACGCAAAGGAGAACGTGACCATGTCGAGTCAACCTTTCGCGATCACTTTCAGCTTGACCTGCGCGTGGTGGATTGGTCCGAACGTTTCCTCGAGCGGCTGGCCGGGGTTACAGATCCTCAACAAAAGCGAACCATCATCGGACACGAATTCATCGCCGCTTTTCGCGATGCAAGTGATCGTATCGCCGGCGTTCAATATCTCGCCCAGGGCACCCTCTATCCCGACGTTATCGAGTCCGGACAGAAGGACGGTAATCCGGCGGCCAACATCAAGCTTCATCACAATGTCGGAGGATTACCGGAGGAACTGGGCTTTGAACTGATCGAGCCGCTGCGGAATCTTTTCAAAGACGAAGTGCGCGTGCTGGGCGAACATTTGGGATTGCCGGAGGATATGGTCTGGCGGCATCCCTTCCCCGGACCGGGTCTGGCCGTCCGCGTCGTGGGTGAAATTACTAAAGAACGATTGGAATTACTCCGCGAAGCCGACGAAATTTTCCTGGAAGAAATCACCGCCGCCGGTCTGTATCGCGGCATCGGGCAGGCGTTTGTCGTAATTCTGCCCGTCAGCTCCGTCGGCGTCATGGGCGACGACCGCAGTTATGATAACGTCGTCGCCTTACGGGCCGTCGAGACCACCGATTATATGACGGCCGACTGGTATCATATTCCCTACGAGGTCCTGGCCCGCGTCTCCAACCGCATTATCAACGAAATCCGCGGCATCAACCGCGTCGTCTATGACATCTCCAGCAAACCCCCGGCGACGATAGAATGGGAATAGATTCCTGTAGCAAAGATTAGGGCTAAACTGTGGCTATACAATTTACCGAAGAAGATATTAAACGACTAATAGAAGAGGAAAAACCTTTACCAGAAAATTACCGCAGTTTAATGCAAGTAAAACCCAAGCGAGGACACAGTGAACGTGAATTAAGCGTTAAAGGCAAAGAGAATAATGACTTTCGGTTGATTTTACGTCAGAGTGTTTCAAATCCAATTGATTTTTCTGTTATCCTGGCTCATCAACCGCGGAATTCGAATCAGCTTTTTAGATTGCTACGTTGTAACGGAAAAAGTCATGAACATACAAATACTATTGAAAATACGAAGTTCTATGATTTCCACATCCACCACGCTACAGAACGATATCAAGATATTGGTGCAAAGGAAGATTGGTTTGCCACGCCCACGAATGGTTATGCCAGCTTCCAAGAGTCTATAATATATATGCTGAAGGAAGGAAATTTTAAAGTACCTGCGAGTCCTCAAGGACTACTTTTTGAGGATGTATAAGCTATGGATGTTACGGCTATAGAACGAGATTTTCGCAATAAATTATGCGAAAAAATAAGTTTAACTTCCGAAGGAGTTAACCGTTTCCGAGTTTTTACTCCATTTCTGTTCGAAGATGGAGACCATTTAGCTATTGTATTAAAACAAAAAAATGGTAGCTGGTTGCTTTCGGATGAGGGACATACTTATATGCATCTTACTTACGACCTGGACGAGAAAGACCTGCAAAAAGGCACTCGCCAAAAAATTATTACTAATACACTTTCCGTGTTTGGAGTTCAGGATCACGAAGGGGAAATTACTATTAGTGTTTCAGAAAGTCGCTATGGCGATGCACTTTATAGTTTTGTTCAGGCACTTTTGAAGATTACTGATATAACCTATCTTTCCCGAGAGAGGGTTCGCTCTACTTTCATGGAAGATTTTAGAGTATTTATGGAAAACACGATTTCAGAAGATCGCAGAATATTTAATTGGAATGAACCTACGCATGATCCCGAAGGGAGATATCCGGTTGATTGCAGAATTAACGGTATGCCAAGACCGATATTTGTATATGCTTTGCCCAATGATGACAAAACACGAGACACAACGATTTATTTACATCAGTTTGAAAGGTGGGGTACGAGGTTTCACTCTGTTGCTATTTTTGAAGACCAAGAGCAAATCAATCGTAAAGTACTTGCCAGGCTTAGCGACGTGTGTGAAAAGCAATTTTCCAGCTTAGTTGTAAACCATGAACGCATTAGAAGATATCTGATGGATTCGATGACATAATACTACTTAAGGTCACTGTTTGAATAATAAAGTAAAAAGAGCGCCGCGAAATCGAACCATTACCTTGACGGATACGGAAATTCGTCGCTATGAAAAACGCTTATTGTATTTGAATGGGCCGGTTTCGCTGGAACAGGTCCTTGGTCGAACGATTTGTCGGGACGTATTTGAGATCCTGGATTGGCTCCCCGGAAGTTGCGTGGATTTACTCTTCGCCGATCCGCCTTATAATCTCACCAAGTCATTCAACGGACGTACGTTTTCCAAATTATCGCTGGAAGAGTATGAAGCCTACCTGGAAAGTTGGCTGCCCAGGTTAGTGCGCTTGTTGAAGCCGACCGCCTCGGTTTATATCTGCGGGGATTGGCGCTCGTCGGCCGCCATTCACAGGATCGGAGCCAAATATCTCACCGTGCAGAATCGAATCACCTGGGAACGGGAAAAAGGCCGGGGCGCCAAAACCAATTGGAAAAACTGCGCCGAGGACATCTGGTTTTTTACTATGTCGGATGACTATACGTTTAACCTGGAAGACGTGAAATTAAAGCGTAGGGTGATTGCGCCTTATACGCAGGAAAACGGCGAACCCAAGGACTGGGAGAAAAGCGAGCAGGGAAATTTTCGCATCACGCATCCGTCGAACTTATGGACCGACATTTCGGTGCCCTTCTGGTCCATGCCGGAAAATACGGATCATCCCACGCAGAAGCCGGAAAAACTGTTGGCCAAACTCATCCTGGCCGGCTCCAACCCAGGCGACGTCGTTTTCGATCCCTTTGCCGGCGTGGGCACGACTTCGGTAGTAGCCAAAAAGTTGAACCGCCGTTTCTTTGCCATCGAGATCGACAAAACCTACTGCTGTCTTGCCGAGAAACGTTTGGAAATGGCGGAATCGAATCCGACAATCCAGGGGTATGCCGACGGCTTTTTCTGGGAACGAAATTCTTTAACGGAACAGAAGAATCGTCGAACCGTTCACTCTTCACAATGTTCTGAATAATCAGGAATGATAAGGTTGGGCAATATGGACATCGAAAATATCAGTTGGCAGGAGCGGTATCATGCATCGGAGATATTTACCTTGCACTGTAAGCTGAAAGACGAGCCGGGCATGCTGGGTAAATTGATAACGAAGATCGGCATGGCCGGCGCTCATGTAGGCTCGATCAATATTTACGGCGTGGACAGTCAACATAAATTGAGGGACATAACGGTTTACTGTACGGACAAGGTTCATCTGGATGACGTGCTGACCGCTGCCCATTCCGTCGAGGGGATTGAAGTGACCGCAGTGCGGGATGAGGTCATGGAAATTCATCGACGGGGGACGATTCAAACCGTCAGCCGGGTGCCGATTACTAATCTTACGGATCTGCGTATGGTCTATACGCCGGGGGTGGCCAGCGTCTGTCAGCGGATCAAAGCCGATCCGCAGGTAGCCTGGGAAATGACGGGGATATGCGACCGGGTCGCAGTGGTGACCAACGGAACCGCCGTACTGGGACTGGGCAATATTGGTACATTGCCCTCCCTGCCGGTGATGGAAGGCAAGGCCGCCATTTTTGCCGAACTGGCCGACATTAGCGCCGTGCCCATCCTGGTGGAATCCGAAGATGTGGAAACCATCGTCGAAACGGTCTGCCGCATCGCCAAGGGTTTTGGCGCGATTCAACTGGAAGATATCGCGGCGCCGGCTTGTTTTTCGGTCGAAGAGCAATTAAGACATAAGTTGGATATACCCGTGTTTCATGATGACCAGCACGGTACCTCTACGGTGACGTTGGCCGCTTTGATTAACGCCCTTAAATCTACCGGGAAACAACCCAAAGAATGTTCAACCGTGATATTGGGAGCCGGCGCCGCGGGGTTTGCCATTGCGAGGATTTTGCTCGAGTTCGGAATCAAGGATATTGTGGTTTACGATTCGTTCGGTCCGCTTTATCGAGGCAGAACCGAGAGGATGAATGTGTACAAGGATCGGTTGGCTCAATGGACGAATCCCGGCAACGAAACGGGCGATCTGACCGAAGGATTCAGGAACAAGGATATTTTTATCGGGGTATCCAGGCCCAATATGGTCAGCCGGGAAATGGTGATGCAAATGGCGCAGGATCCCATCGTATTTCCGTTAAGTAATCCAGTGGGGGAAATCAAGGTGGAAGATGCCTTGCAGGCGGGGGCGGCGGTGGTCGCGGATGGGCGTACGATTAATAATGCGTTAGCCTATCCGGGCTTGTTCCGGGGGTCGCTCGACGCCAAGGCAAGTGATATAACCTTTGAAATGCAGTTGGCAGCGGCCACAAAACTCTCCGATCTTGCACCGCCGGGATATTTGCTGCCCAATATTTTAGACCGGAAAGTTCATCAGGCGGTTGCAGAGGTGGTGGCCGCGGCGTATCGGAAGATGTAAAGCAATACGGGATTTCTCCCTGGGGAAATCTTTTTCTGGTTAGACTTGGCCCGGATAGCAATATGGGTTGAATGGTTACGGCGATGTAACCATAAAGGTCGCTGTGTCGTGATGCAGACGGAAAATAGGGAAGATTAAAAATCCTTCGGCGGGATCAAAATTATCAATGATAGTCACCTTATGCTTTCCGGGGTCGCCGCCGTCATTCACGTCCGGCACGATAAATGCGCCGCAGAACGGATCGCAACGTGTCTTACCGTCCCACTTGAGGGTGATCTTCGCCGGATCTCCGAACGTATTACAAGTCTTGATATACACCGGAGTGCCGGGAGGGCCGGAGGTCGGTTCCATAGTGACGATTTTCGTACAACCGGGCATCAATGCCATAAACACGACCACGCTCAGAAGGACCCAACACCACTTCATAATGTTCCCTTTCCAAACTATATTAAACCCTGTTTTTTATCAGACAGTATTACCATACCTACAAACGTCTTTTGTGTCAACTCGATTTTGAAAAAATAATAGTGCTGGATTTGTGCAACTGGTTTTCCCAAAATGATTTACATGCATTATGTTTGACGGACAGATGGAGGCGGACTATAATAACTCCTGCCGATGGAGCATCGGTCTAAGTTTTTATGTTACAAATACTTACAGGAGAATCAGAAGTTGTGGAAAGGACATTAATCATCTTAAAACCTGATGCCGTCCAGCGGCAGTTGATGGGCCGAATTGTCGCTCGCCTCGAGGACAAGGGCCTTCAGATCGTCGCCGCCAAATTTATGCAAATTTCACGGGAACTGGCCGAAAAGCATTACGCCGTCCATAAAGGCAAACCCTTTTATGACGGTCTTTTGCAATATATCACCCGCGGCCCCGTCCTGGTGCTCGTCTGCCAAGCCAAGGGTGTCATCGCCATGGCCCGTAAACTCATGGGATCTACTTTCGGCAACGAGGCTGAGCCCGGTACCATCCGGGGCGATTTCGGCGCCTCCCGAGGCTTTAATCTCATTCATGGCAGCGATTCGCCCGAATCCGCCGACTTCGAAATCGGCCTGTATTTCAGACCCGAGGAAATCGTCGAATACGAGTTCGCCCACCAGGATTACCTCTATGGCGAAAATGATTAGAATCAGTTGACAGTTGTGAGTTGTGTGGCGCCGCCAAGCGAACAAAGAGAGCTTGGGGGTGGTTAGGATTGGGTGGCATGCCTACGCGAAGCTTAGGCATGAAATGTATCGAGGAGATAACTAATGCTTGTAAAAAAAATCAAAGATGTTCCCGCGGCGCCGGTGGTAATGGAAGGCGCGCAGGATGTCAGCGTCCGGGTTCTGTTCGGCCCGAAGGATAACGCCCCGACGTTCGCGCTGCGACAGTTCGAGATAGCTCCCGGCGGCTGCACCCCCTTCCACAATCACCCCTTCGAACATGAGGTGGTCGTTATGCAGGGAAATATTAATTTGGTCCGGGAAGACGGCGATACACCAATTACCGTCGGCGACGTCGTCTTGGTCCCGCCCGACGAAAAACACCGTTTCCAAAACGCCTCCGACGCCGAACCCGCCAAGATGCTCTGCATCGTACCTGTGGAATATCAAAAGTGAATGAGTAGATGGGTAAATGAGTAAATGGGTAAATGGGTATAAGAGCCGGGAGCGCCAACGACCGGGAAAAAATACCAACAGCCAAATACGAACGTTGGGTGGTATGCCTACGCGAAGCTTAGACATTTTTTATTAGGGCGACGGGTGGCACCGTCAAGCGAGTCTTCGAGCTTGGGGGTGGAGTATATCGTAGAGACGTTCCCACGTGACCGCCCATAACCAGCCCCCTCTGCCAAGAAGGAGATTCTTCCCGTGAGCTGTGATCTGTGAACTGAATTATTTCTCTTCCCCCTCCCGACCCTTCCCGCTACAATAACCTCAGAGGTACGGGATGATGGTAATTACGAATGGCGAAACTCGAATGTCGATTCAATGACGAATACCCGAATGTCGAATAAAGAATCTAAAACACTATACGTTATACGCTGAAACATGATCTTCATAACCACTTACTCACGTGCGTGGTCGGGATAGGATCAATGGTAGGCAAAGCCTACCCTACGGAATTAAACGAAAGTTTCGTGTTGAATAAATATTTACATGTAAAGGAAATATAAGCGATGATTCCCGAAGGTTTAACTAATGTACATTTACAACAAGCCGTGGAATATATTAATCGGCATGGAGTGACTAATCGAAGAAGGTCAACTCGATATGATTTAATAATTAATGGACGGAATTATCCACCTAAATATGTAATTTCTATTGCAAACAGGTATTTGAACCATGAAGAATGGCCACCAACAAACTTTAATGCAGTTGAAGCCAAAGATTATTTTATATGTAGAGGCTACGAAATTCATGATAGACAAGAACAAGAACAAGAACAATAAAAATAGTGCCTCCGGATATTTTGGAGATTAGTTAGAATGAGTTCTTAAGTCATACAGTTTGGTATGAGTAAATCAGTAGAAAAACGAATCGAAGAACTGCGGGCTGAGATACGACGGCATGATTATCTGTACTATGTCGAGAACATGCCGGCGGTATCGGACCGTGACTATGACAAGCTGTTTGCGGAGTTGAAACAGCTTGAAGCGGAGCATCCGGAGTTGGTGACGGCGGATTCGCCGACCCAGCGGGTGGCGGGGGAGCCGCTGGAAGGATTCGAGACCGTCCGCCACGCCGTTGCCATGCTCAGCATGGACAATACCTACTCGGAAGAAGAGTTGCGGGCGTTCGATACGCGGGTGGCCAAGGGGCTGGGAACGAAAAAGTACCGCTATGTAGTAGAAACCAAGATTGATGGCGTAGCGGTTTCACTTCGCTACGAAAACGGCCAACTGGTCCTGGGAGCGACGCGAGGCGACGGCGAGCAGGGGGATGATATCACCGCCAACGTACGCACGATTCAGTCGGTGCCTTTGATATTAGCGATTGCAGCCAAGGGGAAAAAAGCCAAAGCGAAAGGGAATCTGTTTGACGTGGAGATCGAGATCCCTACAGTGCTGGATGTTCGCGGGGAGGTATTTATACCGAATTCGCGGTTCCAGAAAATCAACGAGGAGCGAGAGGAAGCGGGCGAGCCGCGGTTCGCCAATCCTAGAAACGCAACGGCGGGATCGTTAAAACAACTGGACAGCCGCATCGTCGCAAAGCGAGGTCTGCGCTTCCTGGGCTATGCGATTGGCCAGGTCGAGCCGCCGATATTCGACAGCCACTCCGATATGCTCGCGAAGTTACAGGCCCTGTCGCTGCCGGTGAATCCCGGTTACGAAATCGCAGAAAATATCGACGAGGTGATTGCCGTCTGCAATCGCTGGGAAAAGCAAAAAGAAAAACTCGACTATCAGATCGACGGGATGGTCGTCAAGGTGGACGATCTGGTCCAGCAGCGCACGCTGGGAGCCACCTCACGAGCGCCGCGCTGGTGCATCGCCTATAAGTTCGCTGCCGAACGTGCCGAAACGGTCGTAAAAAACATCCGCATCCAGGTTGGTAAGACCGGTACGCTTACTCCCGTAGCGGACCTGGAACCGGTGCAGTTGGCCGGTACCACAGTCAGTCGGGCGAGTCTGCATAATTTCGAGGAATTGGCCCGCAAGGACGTCCGCATTGGCGACGCCGTTCTGGTCGAAAAAGCCGGTGAAATCATCCCCCAGATCGTTGAAGTACTCAACGATAAACGCCCCGCAGACAGTAAAAAGTTCCCGGTTGCGAAAAAGTGCCCCGAATGCAAAGGTACAGTGGAAAAAGATGAAGGGGGAGTTTATATCCGTTGTATCAATCCTAACTGTCCGGCTCAACTGATCGAGCGAATCCGCCACTTCGCCGGTCGCAACCAGATGGATATCGAAGGGCTCGGCATCGCCCTGATCGAGCAATTGGTCGGAGAGGGATTGGTCAAAAGCTTTGCCGATCTGTATCGTCTCAAACAGGATCAGATCGCCGCCCTGGAACGAATGGGCGAAAAAAGCGCTAAAAACCTGATCGCCGCTCTTGAGTCCAGCAAAACAAAACCGCTCGATCGCGTATTGGCCGGAATGGGAATTCTACATGTGGGCGGACGAGCGGCGGAAGTGTTAGCCGACGAACTGGGCAGTATCGATGCCCTGCTGGAAGCGAACACCGAACGGCTTGAGCAGATCGACGAGATCGGCCCCGTCATGGCCGAAAGCATTCATCGTTTCTGCCATACGCCCCAGACCCGCAAACTGATCGAGGATTTACGTAATGTCGGCCTGGAGATGCCCGGCCCGACACGCCGAAAAAAATCCGGCGACGCCCTGGTTGGTAAAACTATCGTTGTTACCGGTTCTATCGAAGGGTACTCCCGCAGCGATATGGAAACGCTGATTAAACAACACGGCGGTAAACCAACATCCAGCGTCAGCAAAAAAACCGACCTCGTCGTCGTTGGCGAAAATCCGGGAAGCAAACTGACCAAGGCCCAACAACTCGGCGTTAAAATCCTCTCCGCAAATGAGTTTTTAAAGTCGGTTCTTCCATAGATATAATCATTAAAATATGCCCATGAAGATGTGTACATACTGCCCAGCGGCGGGAATGATATTTGTTAAGGTGATGTAGCAATGACAAAGTTGCGGATGTCATGGCCGAATCGGATCACTATCGGGCGGATCATGTTAATCGTGCCGTTTGTGATCGTCATGCTTCACGTAAACGATCCGGAGTATCAACCGTGGGCGCGCTATGGTGCCTTGTTGATCTTCCTCATCATGGCGCTCAGTGACGCTTTGGACGGCTACCTGGCGCGGAAATTTCATGACATCACCGGATTGGGTACGTTTTTGGATCCCCTGGCGGATAAATTGCTGATCACCAGTGCGTGTCTGCTTTTAGCGGCGCCCCAGACGGCTATATCCGGTATGGAACTACCGGACGTTGTGGTAGTTATCATCATCGCCAAGGATTTATATACCACCCTGGGATTTCTGATCGTCTATTTTGTTACTGAGAAGATCAAGATCACCCCGGATCGATCCGGAAAACTCAGTACCCTGCTGCAGTTATCGATGGTATTAGCAACTCTGATTTCTCCGGATGTGATGCGGATTCTGCCGGGCTTCAGATATTTTGTGCAGGTACTCTGGTGGTCCGCCACTGCCTCAGCGGTCCTGACCGTCATTCAATATACCCGCGCCGGCAGTCGTTTTATGGCCGAACATGAACAGCGACAAAAACAGTTGAATAAATCCCAAAAAGAAGAAGAAAGTCAAAATTCTTCCCAAATGGATTCCTGAGCCGCCGACTCGAACGTTTCAGGCAAATTTTAGATATTCAGATATTCGGATGCTCTACGGAGAATTTTTCATCTGTTATATAATGGTATTATATAATATAATATAATCGAGAAGAACAAAATGGGAGCAACCCTTAAAGGCTTGATTATAAAGTAGTTACGTATTAATGGGTAATTGAGATTATGCGTTTAAGCAGTATTCCGGAAGTAATCGAGGATATCCGCCGGGGGAAAATGATCGTCCTGGTCGATGATGAGGACCGGGAGAACGAGGGCGATCTGGTCTGTGCGGCCGAGTTGGTCACTCCGGAGATTGTCAATTTCATGGCTGGCCAAGGCCGGGGCATGATCTGTCTGCCGCTGACGGGTGAACGCTGCGACCGACTCAATTTGCATGCCCAGACATCAGAAAACACCTCGCCGCTGGGAACCGCATTCATGGTGACGGTCGATGCCCGCTATAACGTGACGACGGGTATTTCCGCAGCGGACCGGGCGACAACGATTCAACAGATCATGATGGATGATTGCCGACCCGACGATCTGGTTCGACCGGGGCATGTGTTTCCGTTGCGGGCCCGGGACGGTGGCGTCCTCGTGCGGGCCGGACAGACCGAGGGTTCAGTGGACCTGGCGCGACTGGCGGGCCTGAAACCGGCCGGCGTCATCTGCGAGATCATGAATCCCGATGGAACTATGGCCCGGTTGCCGCAGTTGCTCGAATTCTGTCGGGAACACCAACTAAAGATTACCTCCATTGCGGCCTTGATCGAGTATCGCATGCAGAGAGAATCGCTTGTCAGACGCGTCGAGACGGTGGAACTACCGACGGATTGCGGTATGTTTCATCTGATAGGGTATGAGACGCTCGTGGATAACAACCTGCATCTGGCGCTATGTAAAGGAGACGTCGGCAAGCTCGGACCGGATGGTCAAGTCATCGAACATAACGATACGGTACTCTTACGTGTGCATAGTGAGTGTTTAACGGGTGATATTTTTCATTCGCAGCGCTGTGATTGCGGGGGACAATTGCATGAGGCGATGAAGCGCATCGAACAGGCCGGTAAGGGTGCCATAATTTACCTGCGCCAGGAAGGGCGCGGGATTGGATTGACGGCAAAGCTGCACGCCTATAAGCTCCAGGAAAATGGCTTGGATACCGTCCAGGCGAATGAAGAACTGGGATATAAACCGGATAAACGCGATTACGGCATCGGCGCCCATATTTGTCGCGACCTTGGTATTAAAAAGATCGCCATCATGACCAATAATCCGATCAAAACCAATCGCCTCCAGGTGTACGGAATCACCATCGCCGAGCAGATCCCTCTCGAAGTTGGCAGTAATGTGCATAATCGGCGCTATCTGGAAACCAAGCGGGATAAAATGGGGCATGTCCTGCGGCATCTGTGAAAACAGTGCTCAGTATTCAGAACGGAGTACAGAGTATTGAACAATGGCTAACGCATTAAAAAAAATTCCATGCTGCGTTTTGGCAACCGGCCTGTTGTGCTGGCTTGGTTGTAACGGATCCGCCGACTCGGACGCTAATTTAGGAGTCCCCCCCAACGCCTTTAAAGTAACCAGGATTCACTTTCAGCGGTCCTTTTGTCGAATGGTAAAATCCGATCCCACTGTGAAAAAACCGGATACGATCGAGACCTGCGTCCAATTGAAGGATCAATTCGGGGACCCGATGAAAGCGCTGGGCGTATTTCGCTTTGAGATCTTTCGCTATCAACCGGCGGTCTCCGATCCCCGGGGAAAACGGTTCGACGTGGAAGGAGTCCAACCGGTCGAACTGGATAAGGTGGATAAGAATCAGCAACACTGGGACAGCATTACCCGTAGCTATCGTATGGATTTGAAATTCCCCCCTCAAGCCGCCCAGGCGAAAAAAATCGTTCTCCAGGTCACCTTCACTATGGAACCCGAGTATCGTCTCCGTGATATCCTCGAACTCAATCTGAAATCCGATTAGTCCGTCGGAACCGGGGGGGCATTACGCGATCGCAAGTATATGGTAAGATTTTGTAGGATGGGTTCTTAGCCCATGTCGTCTATTGGTCTTGGTTTAACTACCTTCCCGTAAACCGTAAACTATATTTACTGCAGACCGGGGACTGAAGATTGTGGCTCCTTCCACTCATCGACTCATTTACTCTTCTACCCATTTACGCAACAGATCACTATTCCTGCAAACCGGAATTTTCACTTGGTTTGAACATAAACCTCCCTATTCGGATTGCCGATAACAGTAATATGGGACAGGGCGATTTAGTACCCCGAATTATTACGCAGTTTGACGTGCGGATTCACGCTGAGGCCGACGGGACCTTCCGACAAACCTCGCCTGTGAACCTCAGTGAGACCGGCGCCTGCCTGCGCCTCAAATCCAAAATGACGCCGGACCAGTCGGTGCGGTTGCAGATCCGGCTGACAGACGAAACGGAAGCCATGGAGGTGAACGGGCGGATTGTCTGGATACGCCGCGACCCCGTCAATGAAGTGTTTTATTGCGGTCTGGGATTTACCGATTTAAGTGATGAGCAAGTAAGAAAAATTCGAGAGTACGTGGAATTAGGAACTGAATCGCTGCTGTCTTTTTTATCTGAGTTTCCTTTGTTCGAAGAATTTTCCCGCCCGGACTGCCGATCGCTGTTACGCATTGTGACGCTGCGTGAATTGGACAAAAAAGAAATCCTGTATGTGGCCGGCGCCAGGGATATGGACTTACAGGGTTTGTTTATCGTGCAATCCGGACTGCTGAATATCTATAGTGGCTCCAAACCGCGTCTGGAGCGTCATTTAGCGGTGGTCTCGCCCGGCCAGATCTTCGGGGAGAGTACGCTGCTGATCGATCAGCCGCACTCCGCCACGATCATGGCGGTGAATCCTTCCCGCCTGATTCAGATTAATAAGATCGGTTTCCAACTGCTCTCGGAGCAGGAACCTCAGTTAGCTCTGAAACTGATGAAGGTGGTGGCGCGGGCGCTGGTGGCCCGGTTGGGACGAACCACCAGGAAACTATTCAGCCCGACTCGTTTTGACCTGCCCGCCTCACATCGCACCTAATGAGATCAAACCATCCTGTGCGATTGCTCCTATTAAACCCCCGAAGGCAACCGGGGAACGAATTCCTGGCGCTATCGGGCGAGGGGGACATTTCCGGAATAACCAGAGAGGGGAAATGGCTTGCATCAATTTCTTTACGTACCCTGGGCGCGCACGAAAAATCATAAAGTCTTATATCTAAAGCACTTAAGGGCCGCTCTCTCGATTGGGCAGAAAAAAAAGAAAAAAATTGTTATTGATATAGAAATCAATATTTATATACTTATCAATTATGAAAAAACGAAAAACAGCTTATCAGCGAGTTCGACTGGATGGCAACTGGTATGTCATTATCAAAGAAGAGGAATTTCAAGCCTTAACACGGGTTCGAAACCGCAAAGGAAAGATAGATACATTGGATGCGATAAATATCAGCGATCAACGCTTGGCGGATCGTTTGCTACAACGGCGTCAGGATGCGGAATTAACGCAAAAGGATTTGGCTAATCTTGCCGGTGTTCGTGTGGAAACTCTAAATCGTATCGAGAAAGGCCGTACTACGCCCGACTTTAAGACCATACGAAAACTGGTAAATGCGATCAACGAATACAATGAAATTGGATAGCAGATAATATATGTCAACGTTCACTACCGAAACCCTAAGTCGGCGGGTGTTTGAGCTTGTCAGCAGTCAGATGGATAAACCAATAGAAGAAATTTCACTCGATTCTCATTTCGTAGCCGATCTCGGATACGACAGTTTGGATCTTGTTGAATTTACGATGCTGGTTGAAGAAGAATTTGATATTGTGGTGCCGGACGAAGAAAGCGAAACCATTGATACGGTGCGGGATGCTGTGCAGGCAATACAAAAGTTGATTTCATAGACTGCCTTCACGCTGATTACAATAATTAACTTATCGTTGGGTGTCATGCTCAAGCGACTGGGTGGCGCCGCCAAGCAAATCTTCGAGTTTGGGGGTGGTAGGGTCGATCCGAAAGGTATCACGTTTTGTGCTTTCGCGGCTTCCAGCAGAATGGGTTTAGTTCCCCTGCTCCCCATACTTGATCCTGCTGGTAGCCCAAAAGGCGAAAAACGCATTCCTACGTTGAAGATCATCCACAAGTTCTTGTGAGGATCTCAATAATTCATAATTTCTTTGCAAACTCATCGATGATTGTTGCGATAGTCCGTAATGTCTCTTTTGGCGGCATCGGCACTTTAAGTTGCTGTTAACCGGTGGTGGGATCTCTTTCCACCGACTCCATAAACCGTTTAAGGCGGCTGCCGCCCAGGAACACTTCATCCTGACCTTTCTCCAGAACGCCCGCGAATAGGGAATGCTTAACCACTCTTTACCTGATGTTAATACACGTAATTATTTACTTCACTTGAAAGGTAATTATGCTGCGGTATTACTTCTAATGCATATTCATATTGACGGGCACTTACTTTACGAAGTGATTTGACTATCTGATTTACCTTGACCTTTAGAAGGGTATAAAGTAAATTGTTGTGTTACGATATGCTTGTAGCTAAGTGCTTGATTACAAAGCATTTAGCGTTTTGAAGTATAAGCGGCGACGCGATTTCCACCCATCCGCCCTCGAAAGAGATCGGTAGTGGCGACGGGGGACTACATTACGTGTAGGTAATAGATTATGGAAACTAAACAGGTAAAAATTGCTCTCATCGGCTTCGGTACCGTCGGCAGCGGAGTCGCCAGGATGCTTCTGGAACGCACTGAGCATCTGCGTCAGAAGACGGACATCGATTTTGTCCTGGCGCACGTTGTGGATACGGATCTGACCAGTGAACGGCCGGTGAAGCTGCCGGAGGGAATCCTCCATGGTAATCTGGATGCCGTTTTGAACGACGAGGATGTGAGCATAGCCGTCGAACTGGTGGGTGGAACGACGATTGCCGCAGATATCGTAAAACGCTTATTAGCAGCAGGAAAAGACGTTGTAACCGCAAATAAAGCCCTTTTGGCCGAACGCGGAAATGAGATATTTGCCGCGGCTCGCCAATACGGACGGTGCGTAGCTTTCGAGGCCAGTTGTTGCGGAGGCATTCCGATTGTGGGAGCACTAAAGACCGGTTTGGCGGCAAATCGGATCAGTGCGATGTATGGCATCGTCAACGGTACCTGTAATTATATCCTGACCGAGATGAGCCAACAGGGTAAGGAATACGCCACTGCATTGCGGGAAGCTCAGGAAGCGGGATATGCCGAGGTGGATCCGACGCTGGATGTCAATGGCACTGACAGCGCCCACAAGATCGCGATATTGGCGATACTGGCCTACGGGCAGGAAGTGAATTTTGCAGATATCCCAATCAGCGGCATTGATACGATTCAGTTGGCGGACATTCGCAACGGCCTGGAACTGGGCTACGCCATGAAATTGTTAGCAATTACAGAACAAACCCAATTTGGGCTGTCCACACGTGTGCATCCTGCGTTTATCAGTCTAGAAGAGCCCTTGGCGCAGGTTTCCGGGCCGTTTAATGCGGTGAGCGTGTTCGGGGATGCAGTTGGTCATACCTCCTATTACGGTCGGGGAGCAGGGATGATGCCGACGGCCAGTGCGGTAGTGGCGGATATTATCGAGATTGCCAACGGGAATGCAGGAAAGAATTTTGCCTCGGCCGCGGGCCTGGGACGAACTGCCGAGCCGGTCTCGATGTGTCCGGTGGAGGAGATCGCCAGCCGGTATTACCTGAGGCTGTCGGTTGTGGATCAGCCGGGAGTATTTGCCCAGATGGCCCAGGTTCTGGGAAATCATCAGATCAGTATCTCGGCGTGCCTGCAGCATGAAAGTGAGAGCATAGAGAGCGTCCCCGTAGTGATTATGACTCACCGGGTTCGGCAGGGGGATATCGAGCAGGCGCTGCAAGAGATTAAACGTTTGCAAGTGGTGAAAGCGGAGCCGGTATGTATAGCCGTGATGACGCCGCCGGATGAAGAATGTTAAAAAATAGATGAGTAGTTGTATTGTCCGAGTTCATTAATACGGGCAGTACAATGTGGCACAGCCGCCCTCGGCTGTGCGTTGCCATGATAGCAAACCGGAGTAATACACACCCGTGGGCGCGTGTGCCACGTGAACTCGGACAGTACGAGTAAATGAGTAAATGAGTTGGTGGATTGAAATAGTCTAATCAACATGAAGTATGCGATCGTGTTAATGGATGGGGCGGCGGATGAGCCGCTGGCGGAACTGGACGGGAAGACTCCCCTGGAGCAGGCGCATATTCCCAATGCCGACTGGATCGCCACACACGGTAGGCAGGGCATGGTGCAGACGGTGCCTTCGGGATTTGAACCGGGTAGCGACGTAGCGTTAATGAGCGTACTGGGGTATGATCCGAAGGTCTATCACAAAGGTCGGGCGCCTCTGGAGGCGGCGGCGCAAGGCATTGAAACGAATGAAAACGATTGGATTTTTCGTTGTAATCTGGTGACGGTGGCGGACGGGTTGATGATCGATCATTCCGCGGGACACATAGAAACGGTGCAGGCCGCCAAATTGATTGATGACGTAAACGCGCAAATCGGGAATGAGGAAATTCAGTTTTATCCCGGCGTCAGTTACCGGCATATAATGGTCTATCGCGGCACGATGGATTTCGATATCCCATTGACGCCGCCGCACAACATCTTGGAGGAACCCTACGCAAAATACTTGCCCAAAGGAAAAAGCGGGAAGCGCCTTTGCGAAATCATGGATCGGGCTACGGAGATATTAGACGCCCATGAGGTCAACCAGGTTCGGTTGGATCTGGGAGAGAATCAGGCTAATCACATTTGGTTGTGGGGCCAGGGGCATCGGCCTCAACTGGAACGCTTTCGGAAACGATTTGGTCTTACAGGAGCGATCATCACGGCGGTGGACCTGCTGCGGGGCATAGGGAAGCTGGCAGGTATGAAGATCGTCGAGGTCGAAGGCGCTACGGGGTATCTGGATACGAACTACGCCGGCAAAGGCGCAGCGGCGATCCAGGCGCTGCAGGACCATGACTTGGTGTTTATTCATGTCGAGGCGCCGGATGAAGCCGGCCATGGCGCTTTGGTGAAAGAAAAGATCGAAGCGATCGAACAGATCGATCAACATATTACCGGGCCGCTGTTGAAATGGCTGCAAAAGAGGCGGCAATGGCGCATCCTGGTGCTCCCGGACCATCCGACTCCCATTCGATTGCGGACCCATTCGGACAAGCCGGTTCCCATTACCCTGGCGGGAAGCGGGATTGTTTGTAAGAATGATCTACCCTACAGCGAAGAGAATGCTCGACAGAGTGGTTTTCATATCGACCGGGGGCATGAGTTGATGGACTATTTTTTAAACGTGAAAGCGTGAGCGGAAAGGTAAAAGGCAAAAGGTAAAGAAGAATGCCCATGGATTTGATCGTAATGAAATTTGGGGGGACGAGTTTGGCGGATGTGGAGCGGATCAATCGAGCGGCGCGTCGGGCCCTCCAGGCGAAAGAGGCAGGTCACCAGGTCGTGATGGTGGTCTCGGCGATGGGCAAGAGCACGGATAAACTCATTGAGATGGCCCAGGAGATCGATCCCGAACCGCCGCGACGGGAACTGGATATGCTGATGTGCACCGGTGAGCAGGTGAGCATGTCGCTAATGGCGATGGCGATCCATGCCCACGGACAGGAAGCCATCAGCCTGACGGGCGGACAGATCGGTTTGATCTGCGATTCCGTTCACACTAAGGCGCGGATCCAGAAGATTGAGGCGGATCGGGCTCGGAGAGAGCTGGAAGCAGGTAAAATCGTCATCGTGGCCGGCTTCCAGGGAATTGACGAAAACGGGGAGATCTACACCCTGGGCCGCGGCGCCTCGGATACGACCGCCGTGGCACTCGCGGCGGTATTGGGCGCCAGGTATTGCGAGATCAATACCGACGTGGACGGAATTTACACCACGGATCCGCGGATTGAGCCCAGGGCACGGAAGATCCAGCAGATCAGCTATGATGAAATGCTGGAGTTGGCGAGTCTGGGCGCCGGAGTGATGCACTCGCGGGCGATCGAGTTTGGCAAAAAGTACAACGTGGAAATACATGTCCGGAGCAGTTTTTCCGATGCTCCGGGGACCTTAATTACGCATGAGGTAAAACAAATGGAAGAGATTGTCGTTTCGGGGGTGACGGTAAAAAAGGATCTGGCGAATTTTGTCTTGGAGGGATTGCCGAACCAACCGGGCGTGGCGGCCAATACCTTTGCCCACGTGGCCGAGCATAACGTGGCGGTGGACGATATTATCCAGACGGTGGATAAAAGCGGATTGGCCAGCATCAGTTTTACCGTGGAACACAGCGATCTGGCCGAAGGCAAACTGGTAGTGGAAGAAATTCGCAAAGAATACAACTTGAAGGACGTTACCTGTATGGACCCGGTGGCAAAAGTATCGGCGGTGGGCGTAGGGATGCGCAGTCATACGGGGGTGGCTCAGAAGATGTTTAACGCCCTGGGCGCTGCCCAGGTCAATATCCATGCCATTACGACCAGCGAAATTAAGATCAGTTGTATCATCGATCCGGCCGATTCCGACAAGGCGCTCCGGGTCTTGCATGGAGCCTTCGAACTGGAAAAAGAAAAGTAAAAAGTAAAAAGGGAAAAATTCAGAATTCAAAATCCAGAAACCAAAAGAGAACGACCAATTAGTTTTTAACGTTTAACTTTTCCCTTGGGAGTTGAGTAATGCACTATGCGGTAATCATGGCCGGCGGCTCGGGCCAACGACTTTGGCCTTTGAGCCGAAGGAATCGACCCAAACAGATCATCAAGCTGTTTGAGGATCATTCTCTGCTCTGGCATTGCGTCGAGCGGGTGAAAGGAATCTTTGGCCCTGAGCAAATTATGGTGGTGACCAATGCGGAATATGCCGACGAAGTTCACAAGCATCTGCCCGAGATCCCGGTGGAAAATATCCTGGGCGAACCGGTGGGGCGGGATACGGCCAACGCGATCGGCTTGGCGGCGACGGTGTTGAATTCACGCGGGTCGGATCATGTCATGGCGGTTTTCAGTGCGGATCAATTGATTGAACCGGTAGAGCCGCTCCTGGAGGCCGTAAAAACATCGTTGGCGTTTCTGGCGAGGCACCCCGAAGCCCTCTTTACGTTTGGCATCAAGGCGACCTGGGCCAATACGGGACTGGGATATCTCAAGCGGGGTGAAAAAGCCGACGGCGACAGTCATGCCGTCTTTGCGGTGGAAGCCTTCCGGGAGAAACCCAACAAGAGCACCGCGCATAAATATATTCGCTCGGGGCAGTACTGCTGGAACAGCGGGATGTTCGTCTGGCGCGTGGATACGATTCTCAAACAGATAGAGCTGTGTCTGCCGCATAATGCGGAGCGACTGCGTAAGATCGGCGAAGCCTGGAACTCCGAGCAGAGGCTTCCGGTATTAGCCGAGGAATTTAAGGAACTGGAGAAGATTAGTATTGATTTCGGCGTCATGGAGCATGCCGAACACGTCTATATGTGCGAATTGGATTGCCATTGGCAGGATGTCGGTAGCTACCTGACGCTGGCGGAAAACATCGGTAAGATGGATCCCGATGAAAATGTCACTACCGCCGGTACCCAGGTGGCTCTGATCGATAGCGGCAATAATATTTTCCTCAGCGACGATCCCGATCATATGATTGCCGCGATTCATGTCGATGACCTGATTGTGGTCCATACCGCCGATGCCACCTTGATCTGCCAGCGGGAAGAAGCGGGGCACCTGAAAGATTTATTGAAACGGATGGCCGAGGAAGGGAAAGAATCGTTTCTCTGAGGATGCGATACCTGGCGATAGATTATGGCTTGAAACGTCTGGGGTTGGCCCTGTGTGATGCGGGAGAAACCATTGTTTCTCCATTATGTCAATGGCCCGTGGACCTATCCAGACCGGATCAAATCCACGCGAAACTCCAGGGCGTGATCGCCGAACATGAAATTGACGCCGTGGTAGTAGGGCTGCCGTTGAACATGGACGGCAGCGAAGGCGAGCAGGCCCGACTCAGCCGTCATTTTGCCGAACGGCTCGAACGGGCCCTCGCGATACCGGTGAACCTGCAGGATGAAAGGCTGAGTAGTATGGCGGCGGATGAGCTGCTCGCCGAGAGTGGGTTATCGAAGGCCAAGCGGAAAACCAAACGCGACATGTTGGCCGCCTGTGATATTTTAAAGGATTTTTTACAAAAGAAGCACTATTAAACTATGTCATTCCCGTGCAGGAATGCCACTCCTGCGAAGGCAGGGACGCCGAATCCAGCTTGGGTAGGGTGTGCATCGCACACCATTGAAACTTAGTTACGAAGAAGAGTTGTTCGTGCGGTATGAATGAAGACGATAAAAATGTTCCGAGAGATGAGGACGATCCGTTTTCCAAAAGCGAAGACGATTCGTCTTTGAATAATGAGGAGAATTCGCCGGCGAATCCAGAAGGGGATTCGTCTGCGAAACGTGAGGAAGATTCCCCTTCGGATCGCCGGGAGGAATCACCGGAATCTGGCAAAGAGGAACCGGATTCGCCAAGCCCGGATGATAAACCTTCGTACTCCGAGGAAGACTATTATGGCTACGACGGGGAAAATCCCTATGCCGACGGCGAGTACGATTCTTCCGAATATGGCGAGGACGATGCTTATGGGGAAATTCAGGACGACGCGTCCTTGAATTACGGAGACGATTCGTATGAATATCCCGAAGACGATCCCTCCGCAAGCACTCCAGACGATTCATCGGACAAAAAGGAAGAAGATGCGGTCGCGGAGAGCGAAAAAACCTCGATAGTCAAACATGAGTCCCCTGCGGAGGCGGATATCGAGGATGATCCCCTGGCGGGTAGTCGTATGAGCTTTGGCGAACATCTGGATGAACTGCGCGGCCGCCTGATCAAAGCGATTTATGGTCTCCTCGTGGGGTTTCTCGTGTGTTTATATTTTGGCGGAGATATTTTTGCCTTTCTGGCCCAACCGCTCTTAATGGCCATGAAATGGTCTGGCTTAAAACCGCAGTTGGTCGCCATGACCTTGCCGGAAACCTTTATCACCTATATCAAGGTGGCTCTATACGCCGGGCTGTTTGTTTCCTGTCCCTGGGTGTTTTATCAGTTGTGGGTATTTATTGGGGCGGGGCTCTATCCGAGGGAAAAACGATATGTCAATCGGATCATACCCTTTTCGGCTATCTTATTTATCCTGGGGGGAACCTTCTTCATGTTTGTGGTTGCTCCGATTTCCTGCAGCTTTTTCATCCGTTTTACCTCACACTATCCCATGCCGAACATTAAAAGTAATCCCGTGTTTAAATGGCTTCTGCCTGCCATGACGGGAAAAGAGGAATCGAAAGATGAACCCTCCGATAAAGAATTATCTCCGGTCGAAAAGGTGACGTTAGGGATTTTGGATCATATGGTGGCAGAAGGAAACCTAACCGAAGAAAAAGCAGAGGAATATCGTCGGCAGATTCTCGGCGCCAAGACCGACGACGAAGAATCCTTTGTGAGACCCTGGTTTACGTTGCAAAAATATATTTCATTGATCATGGTGCTTGGTTTAGCATTTGGGATAGCGTTTCAGATGCCCCTGGTGGTGTTCTTTTTAGGGCGAATGCAGTTCGTACAGCTTTCGACCTTTAAGGCGAACCGGAAATTTGTCTTGTTTGCCCTGGCCATTGTGGCCGCCTTGATGACCCCACCGGACGTGATTTCGCAGATCGCCTTGGTGATACCGATGTATCTCCTGTATGAAATAGGGATATTGATGGTCTGGATCTGGCCGGCCAAACACGGGGAGTAATATAGCTGATGGTAACGCAAGAATTGCCGGTTATTCAGTAGGAAATTGCGCAGGTATTGCGCGATCTGGAGTGAGAAGAGAAACACAATTCATGTGGGCCTACCACATCTTTTTCCTCAAATGGTATTTTCATAAGTATCTATTTACCAATACATTACGATAAATTACTTTATCGGACCAAATTTTTTATCGGTCTTATTAGTCGGTTGGCATGGTGTTTGCGAATTTGAAGGCTCGGACTGACATAGGAATTATTGTCGCAAGGGCCAGGGACGGCCAAGCGATTTATGGGAGCCAAAATAGAAATGTATGGTAGCACCGACGAGATGATGAGCGAGGTGATTGGGACCGTTGGCAGGGAAGCCAAAGGATCGGTCCGAATCGAAGGCATTCTGAAGGAACTGGTCAACGGTAGCCTGTCGCAACGGATTGCGGAGGCATCGCGGTTGGCGGCGGCTCGTCACATGGTGCAGGAGGCTCAAGAGATTCGGTCCGCTGTCGAGATGGAGGTCTCGACAACATAAGGCTTAAGGATGAGCTATGGATTATGGTTTGTACGTTTCAGCAGCCGGTGCGTTGGCCAATTCGTACCGCCAGGACGTGGTCGCGAATAATCTGGCCAATGTGGACACCGTCGCGTTTAAGCGCGATTTGGCCCTGATGCAGGGTCGGCGCACCGAGTCTAGCCGGACGGGTTCTCACCGGTACACCAATCCGCTGTTGGAGCGGTTGGGCGGTGGTCTTTTTGCGCTGCCTACGCATACGGACTTTTCTCCGAGTTCACTGGACCTGACCGGTAGTCCTACGGATTTTGCCTTAGCCGGCAGTGGGTTTTTCCAGGTGAAAAATCAGGATCAGATCCAATATACCCGCGACGGCAGATTTACGCTCGATGAACAAAATCAACTGGTTACGCTCACGGAGCACTTGCCGGTTCTGGATGAGAAGGGCGCTCCGATTACCTTGATCCCCGGTCTGGGATTTTCGGTTACGGAGGCCGGGGTAGTCAACCAGGAGGGAGCGCCGGTGGCGCGATTAGGGGTTGTGGATTTTGATGATACGACGGGTCTGAAAAAGCAGGGAAAGAATCTTTATCTGTACCAGGGCGATGCCTCCCCCCATGCCGTGCCGACTCCGGTCAAACAAGGCGCCCTGGAAAATTCCCAGGTAGTGGCCGTGCAACAATTGGTGGAGATGATTAAGACCCAGCGGAGTTTCCAGATGAATATGAGTTCACTGCAATTACAGGATGAAACGCTGGGAATGGCAGTGAACCGGTTAGGCAGTATTTCGTAATTCAGGAGCAGAGTTAGAGAGAAATGGCCATCACAGCATTACATTCGGCAGCGACGGGAATGAAGGCGATGGACACCAAACTGGATGTCATCGCTAATAATCTTGCGAATTCCAACACCACGGGATTTAAGTCATCCCGCGTCAATTTTGAAGATTTGTTTTATGAGGAACGTCGCCAGCCCGGTGCGTTGAACAGTTTAGGACAAAGGGCCAGTACCGGGCTATTCGTGGGACTCGGCGCCCGGGTATCGAATACGCAATATGATCTGAGCAATGGTTCTATGGAAGAGACGGGCCAGCCGTTGGATTTGGCGATCCAGGGCGAAGGCTATTTCAAGGTGCAGTCGTTTGAAGGGATCGGTGGAGGCGAGGCCTATAGCCGGGCCGGTAACTTAATGGCGGATGTGGAGGGCAATCTGGTTCTGGGGACCGCCGATGGGCTGATCGTCGAACCGCAAATTACCTTCCCGGAGGGTACGGAAAAGAGCAGTATCACCATCACGAGTGACGGAACCATCACGGCGAAAGTAAATGGCGAGGATGAAGAAATCGGGAACCTTGAACTCTATCGATTTCCCAATCCCCACGGGTTGGCCCAGGTGGGCGGAAATTTACTGATCGAGACGGAAGCCTCCGGTGCACCGATAGCCGGGACGCCTGGACAGGATGGGTTGGGGACGTTGGCGCAACGATTTCTGGAAGCGAGTAATGTGGATCCGGTGCGGGAATTGATCAGTATGATACGAACGCAGCGGAGTTTCGAATTGAATTCGCAGACGATCCAGGCGGCCGATGAGAATCTGCAGGTGGTTTCTCGGTTACGGCGGTAAACGCTGAGAATGGAGCCGACATGAATACCAAAATATATCTCATTCTATTATGTTTCTGCTTCGCGACGGCCACGCCCGCGACGGCCACGTGTGATATTCGGTTACATCGTCAAGCCGTTCTTACACCGGGGCCGATTTGCCTAACGGATATTGCGGATATTAAAATCCAGGATCCCGAACTGCAGTCCCGCTTGGAGAGTCTGGTGATTGCCCAATATCCGCAAACCACAACGAACGCTTCTGTCGGCGTATTTGATATTTCCCGGGCGTTGGCCCAGGCCAATATGAATCCGGCGGCGGCGTGTATCTATGGCGCCAGTCGTTGCCGGCTGATATGTAACGATGCTGCTCCGATGGCATCTGAACCGACCTTGCAAAACCCTTCGGACGATGCTCTCAAGGAAAGTGCCCAGCCTCTGGAATATCAGACTTTGGCGGATCAGTTGACGCAAGAGGTAGTGCGTTTGTCGGGAATGGACGCCAACAAATTAAAGGTGGAATGGAATTGTACGCTGCCAAAATTATTGGAGCAGAAAGCGGATCCGCAGCGATTTGTGATTACCCCTTGTTCCACCGCCACGCTGGGGGAGGTTCGCTTCGAGGTGATGGATCAGGGACTCCCGGGCCAAAACCAGGGTTTCTCCGACTCGGTTGGCGATGCCCGGAGCTTTCGGGTGTACGGGCGGGTGGAATACCTTTGTCAAAGCGTGGTGGCGAAACGCTGCCTGAAGCCGGGAGAGGTAATCGGTGTTGCGGATGTGGAAATCAGGCCCCGGCGGGTCACCAGTTATCGCGATATCGGAGTGAGTGATTTGGAGGCCGTGCTCGGCCAGGAAGTCGCACGAACGATTGCCGCCCAGGGTATCGTTTTGCCCGCCATGATACGAAAACTGGAAATTGTCAAACGTCACCAGTTGGTGGATATCTATAGTCGGGTTGGGGCGGTAGAGGTCAAAGTGACCGGTAGGGCTCTGACGGACGGCGCCTACGGCGATACGATTTCGGTATCTTTCGGTAAACAGAAAATCATCGTTCAGGGAAAGGTGACCGGTCCCGGCGAGGTAACCGTGATGCAGAAAAATCGAGACGTTCCCGAACAGGTGGCTTCGTCGGCCGATCAGGGGCGGTTTCGCAAATTTATTGAAAGGGAGAAACAATAATGGCGAGTCGAAAAACAATGGTTCTCGTATTCGTGGTGGGAGTTTTGATGGGCAGGGGGGTGCAGGCGGCGCCTACGAATAGTATTTTTCTCCGCGCGGAGCAGGAAGAGCAATTGCGGAAGATGCGCGGGATCGCCAATACGAATGGGACGCAGGCGACTTCCCCCACGCCGGCGTCCCCGTCCTCCTTCGCGGCCACATCAGCGTGGGAGGCTTCCTCGGGATCCCTGGGGCCGGGAGTAACGTCGGCTCAGACCAAAACCAAAAC
>CAZNQT010000006.1:0-26683 GCA_964574885.1 uncultured Pirellulales bacterium | reverse complement strand
TCCCAACCGCCTCGCCTCCGCCAACGCCTTCTCCATTAACTTTTTCCCCCACCCCTGTCCCCGATACGCCTTGGCCAGATACATCTTCCGCAGTTCACACGTTTGTTCGTCGATCCGACACAGCCCCAGCGTTCCGACGATTTCCCCTCTCTCATTTTCCAGTACGTAAAACACCCCTCCGGCCTTGAAGTACGTCTCCTCAATATCCTCCAGGTCCCGATCCGTCCGCTCCGGGTTCGACCGCAATCCGTAATCCGCCAAAACCCCAAACACCAACGCCCGAATCCCCTCCCCATCTCCCTTCCTCCCCGCCCGCAACCGCAACGAAGCATCCAAATTTGAATCATTTTCTATTTTCATAATGGAATTACATAGATATTAATTACCGTTAGTGTGTTCACTACACACCATGAAATATATATTATTCAAATTGAATCGGAATTATCCCTTGCTGCCGAGCTGATTCATCTTCTATGAGTTGAGCAATAAGTACGGAAAATATTATAGATAAGAACCATACTAAAAACCATTGAAGTGGCATTTGGTTAAGTAATAAATCAAGAGAGTTTTCTGCAATGACGGATTCTTTGCCTTCTGGAGTTATCTTGACTATTTTGGGCATAGCTAATGTACCTATGACACTGTAAGTATTTCCCTTGTTATCCTTGATACTTTTTTGCCCACTGCAAAGCCTTTTGGTCGCAAGCATAACTTTTTGTTTAGTGAGTAATCTTCCGTTTATATCGTAGATGTATTCTTTTTCATTCACAATCACGTGAAGATTATCATTCGTGTCGATATAAATATCCCATATTTGGTCGGAATAAATCGGCGCGAACCAACCACGAATAAATCTGCCCTCTTCATTATAAACTTGGATTCGTTTGTAGCTCTCTATAGGATAAAAAATGTGACCTTTACTATCTAAGGCTATGACACTTTTTCTTTCTTGGCCGAGAGGAAAAATCAGTTTCTCGGAGACCAGACGCATTCCCATCATTTGTAAAAACGTAATCGAAGTTAAAAAAAGGATAGCATGCGTGTACAAAACACAAAGAACAATCAAGGAGTTCCTAGAATATCGCCAGGCAGACATTCTGTATCTTTTCGTAAAAATACCAGCGAAAAAGAAAACGATTGAAATTCCGATTAACCCAAAAACAGTATAACGAATAATCCATGGAAAGCGTAATAGAAAAATGCCAAATAGAAATGATAATGGTAGTATAACGAGAAACAAGCTGCCCAAAATAAATAGTAATCGTAATAATATGGAACTCTCTCGACTTTTAAGCCAGCCGAGTAAAACTTTACATTTACGACTTAAACTCAACATGCGATAAGCTCCCGTAGAGCGGCATGTTCAAAAACTTTTGTGCATGATTTTTCTGTATACAACGACTGGCAACCATCGAGCCATGCGAGGTAAATGGCGTTGACCGCGTCTATCCGCGGTTACTCTTTTAACATTGAACCTTGAACATTAAACCTGGAACCACAGCTTATTGCCTGTAACGAGGAACGAGGAACCAGGAACTATTTATTTTTCAGTTTTTCCGCAAACGGCAGTACGTCCGGCACCACCTTCACCTCCGTTGTAAACTTCAGCGGCACCTGCATGCCCGTCGGATACGTCAACTCCACGAAAAATGCAGTCCAGCCTTCCTTCGGTTTGGCCACCTCCGCGCTGTACATTCCCTTTGCCTGTTCCGTCAGGTTCGTGCTGGTCCACGCCTTGCCGATCGTTTGCAGGCGAAAATCCCGCGCCTTCGGATTCGTCGCCTGCCACAGTTTCACCTCCGATGGCTTCTCCTGCGTCTGCACCATGATACAATTGTCCCGAATCACCCATGCCAAACGAGGCCGCGGAGCATTCGCCAGAATCGACGCGTAAAACGCCAACAGACTCTCCGGCGCATCCGAACCACGCAGCGAATGATCCGTGTTTGGTACGTACCGCAGATATTTCTCACCCTTTAGTTCGTGAAAATAAAACTGGGCCGAATCCGGCAGGAAAAACTGATCCCCCGCGCTATTTACCATAAACTTCGGCAGCGTGTACCGATCCCGATAGGAATATGGATCGACAAAATCGGTCAGGGTATATCCTTCCTTGCTGTCCAACCGATCGAAGATGTTCATATCCTCATAATCGCGAATCGCCTGCGAGTAAAATCCGTACGCCCCAAAATGATGCTGCATCTGCTTATTCATATTCAGCACGTCGATCACCACCGGTACGATCGCCGTTAGCCGTTTATCGACCGCCGCCGTCAGCCACGTCGTCCAGCCCCGTTTCGAGCCGCCCGATACTACGAACTTCTCGATCCGGATCTTCCCGTCGCTCACCTCTTTCATATACGCCTGCACCGTATCCATCGCCCGGACGGCGCTCTTAACCATCGGTAGTAGCAGAGGCCACGTCGCGTCCCCCGTCCGGACAAACTTATCGAAGGTATAAGCGATGATCTCATCCTCGTAGCGATCCCGATTGTCGTCCGTGAACCGCAGCGGCTGATTCGGCACCGTCTTGATCTCCGCCACCACCGTCTGGCTCGCCAGGGCGATCTTGACCAGCATCCCGTCCGCCGATTTCGGCGCCGGCCGACCGTTGCTCCCCCCCGTAATCCACAGCAACGCCGTATCGCTGGTCACCTTCTCCGGCCGGACCACGACCAGCCAGTGCTGCCACAGCGTCCGATTTACCTCTTTTTTACTCCGCCAGGTCTGCGATTTCATATCTATCACGTAGGTAGTGTAACCCTTACCCGGCGCCGTCTGAGCTACCCGATACGAATAACTCGCGTCCGGTTTCGATACGTAATCATCGAGTGGAGTTGCACTTACATCGTTTTTACAAAACAAACCCAAATTCAGCAGCAGCACCAGTCCGATTCGAATCCTCATAACCTCTCCTTTCCTTTCCTGTGAATCATTTTCATCTTTGCCTGTACCGATTCAACATACCATACGGAAATCGGCTTGACAAGTTTCCGCTGGAAACTGCATCTCTGGTTGTGGTATAAATATACGTAGTTAGTTAATCGTTAATCCGTGTCCAGATTGAAAGATAGTCCGCTATGGAAATTGAGTATTACGGTAATATTATCGAAGGGATCTTTTGGGCCGGTATTTCGCTGATCTTTTTTCTCTCGGCCTGTAAACGGCGCGAGCCGCAGCGACTGTTCTGTCTCTACGGCGGGATGGTGTTTTTGTTATCTGCCGGTTCCGATTTTTACGAGGCGCAGACGGGTGCGTGGTGGGAACCGTGGTGGTTGATTCTGTGGAACGCCGGCTGCGGGGCTGGCGTCGTCGGGATTATCTTTTGGTATATTAAAATCAACGGTTCCTGGGCGGCGACGAAGGCAAAACTGAAACAACCCGTCTTCCGCCGAAAACCACCTAAGCAAGAGGATATAGATGAACAGGATAAACAGTAAGATAGATGTCCGCCTGCGCGGGCATGACATATTTTTTCGTCCTCGTACCAACGCTTAGAATTCATTGAGCTTACTTTAAAAATTGGTGTTCGTCCCCCGGTGGACAGCGGGGGTTTGTTTGGGCGACCACGCGGGGTCGCACCTACGAGATAAACGCCCGATGGCGACATCGTTACATTTTATTTACCCCTGCGCCGGCGCTTAGGGCTCATTTAGGATTTTTAAAGACGAGGTTGGCGAGTTGGGTGCGCAGGGGTTTGACGGAGCCTTTATCGTGGGGGTGGGCGCGGTTGGTCAGGAGAATCAGATAAAGGTTGCGGGTGGGATCGCAGACGATGGAGGTGCCGGTGTAGCCACTGTGGCTGAAGGTTTGGGGTGAAGCGAACTTGCCCTTGATCCAGCTATAGGCAGTAGAAATACCGAAGCCAAAGGCGCGGCCATGGGATTGTTCGGTGGTTAATAACTGTACCGCCTGGGGGCTGAGGATTTGTTTGCCCTGGAATCGGCCATTCCGGAGAAGCATTTGACAAAAGATGTTCAAATCCCGGGCAGTGGAGAACAAACCGGCGTTGCCGGAAACGCCTCCCATCAAGACGGCTAAGGGATCGTGGACCGTGCCGCGGAGCAGGTTCCCATCACGGATTTCGGTAGCGGCTATACGGCTCTGCCAGGAGGCGGGGGGATTGAAGGTAGTATGTTTCATCCCGAGAGGTTGGAAGATATTATGCGCTGCGAATTGATCCAGCGGTTGGCCACTAACGATTTCGACGATGCGTCCGAGGAGGATATATCCCAGGCAGCTATAGCGAAAGGTCTTGCCGGGTTCGCTTTGTAATTTAAGTTGGCAGATTTTGGCGATGACTTTGTCGGGGCAGGGGGAGCCATATTCCTTCTGGAGCGTGGCGGCGGTAGTGTAGGCGGGCAGGCCGGAGGTGTGGGTGAGCAGGTGTGCGATTTGCACTTTTTCTTTATCGGGGCCGGTAAATTCCGGGAGGAAGTTGGATACGGGGTCGGTGGGTTTGATTTTTCCCCGGTCCATCAGAATCAGTATCGAAGTAGCAGTAGCGATAGGTTTGGTTAAGGAAGCCAGGTCGAAGATGGCGTCGTCCGTCATTTTTACCGTGTAAGGCTGGAGGACCTGATGGCCAAAAGATTGGTAATATAGGGTTTCGCCGTTCTGACTGACGTACACGACGGCGCCGGGGATATTGCCTTTGATAATTTCCTGTCGAACGATACGTCCGATCTTCCGTCGGCGCTGTTCGGACATTCGGATCGGTTCGGAACAAGAAGTGATAAGCACGGATGCGACGAGGGCAAACAAAGTTAAGGCGATAAAGTTTCTTCTTATCCCGAATTTCATGTTCATATTATGGGGCGCTTTTAAATTATTGCAACTATTTATTGATATGCAGTAAAGCGCGCTATTAGCCTAAAAATGCAAGCAGTCCACCATCCCCAAGCTCGCGGATTCGCTTGGCGGCGCCACCCGACCTGGGAAGTACAGCCGAGGGCGACTGTACCACATTCGCCATCCACTTCGCAGATTCGGTGGCTGCTACCCGGATAATTCATGTTATGAAACATTATGTGTTTCCACTTAGCCGGAGAATTTAATATAGAGGGGATTACTGTCCGTTGTTTTTGCCGTTGGATTTGTGGTTTTTGGGTTCTATGCAGAGATAACCATTGAGGTGAGCCCCTTCATTTACCACGAGGGATCGAGCGGTGATGTTTCCTTCGAGACTGGCGTTGGGGGCGACGGTAACTTTACCGGAGGCCTTTATGGTGCCGTGCACTCGGCCCTGGATGTCCAGATCGCGGACGCGGAGTTTGGCGTGCAGGTCGCCTTTTTCGGTGACGAGCATGGTGCCGCAGGTATCGATTCCGGGGACTTCGCGGTATGACTTGATGATGTAATCTTCGACGCTAAGCCGCTGACTGCAATTCGGACACACGACGCTGAACGCAAAGGTGCTGACGAGTATATCTCTACCGCAATAGTGACAACAAACTTTTTTTCGGGCCATATAAACTCTTCGTTCAAATCTCAGGAGAAACAGGTTTTAAACCGGATGTTATTTCGTGTCCGTCGGAGGCGCTTCCTCGGGAGCGTCTTCTCCTTCCCTTTCTATTCCTCCTCCCACACTGCAGTGCCCGACAAATCGGGCTCCCTCCGTAACGATGAGTCTCTCACAGCGCAAATCCCCTTGCAGTCGAGCCGATTCCTTTAATTCCACCATGTCCTTGGCGGCGACGTTGCCGTTCAATTCGCCTTCGATGACGATATTGCCCGCCTCGACATCGGCCTGCAGCATCCCTCCGGAAGCCACTAACAGATCGCCTTTGGTGTCGATGCGCCCCTCGAACGAGCCTAACACCTTCACACTTTTGTCAAAACTCAAGTCCCCTTTGAATTTGGCATCTGCGCCGATGATCGTAGGGAAATCATTTTCCGTCATAGTCTTTCCTCCCGAAATCGAGTTTGTTGACGTCTGTATCTCATCCATATAAGCACACACTCTAGGTTTTTTCTTCCAACCGGGGGGCCCTCCATGGTCCGATGATTTGCAATCGAGGTTGCCGTCACTCGCGAACGGTTCGGTCGATTCCCGCTCGGCTCAATTCATCATACCCGTTGACCATACTATCCGCGTCCTGCTGATAGTTCGATCCTGCCGAACTACTGTAATTAGACTTTCAAAGATACCACTAAATCCATATTCTGTCAAGCGTTATTCGTACTGATAAATTTTACTCACAGCCTTCTTAGGGCCGATAAAAACCCAATTTTCGCCGGAAAAAAGAAGGATTTATCCGGCTTGATTTGTGATATAATATCTTTGAAGAAAGGAGGTTAGCGTATGGACAAGTACAACCGGTATATTTTTCCTATCTTATCATGGTTATTCGTACTGCCGGCATTTTACGGGGTGGCGAAATCCGGTAAAAATTCTTTGCCGGAAGCCTGGGTGGAACCGATGTCGCAGGTGCATCAGAAGTTTCAAGGCGTCCAAGGCACCTTTGCCCATTTCGGCGACTCGATCACTGTAACGATGGCATTCTGGACGCCATTACTCGATGAGCGCCAGAACGCGCCGCCGGAGATGGAAACGGCGTATTCTCTTGTCAAAGGGTATATGCAGAACCAATGCTGGCGGGACTGGAAAGGGTCTCGGTACGGCAATCAGGGCGGTATGACTATCCGCTGGGCGCATCAGCACATCGACGATTGGCTGGAAGGTCTCAATCCGGAAGTGGCTCTGATTATGTTCGGCACTAACGATCTGAATTCCGTACCGTTACCGGAATATCGCCAGAAATTACGGGACGTGATTCGCAAGTGCCTGGCTAACGGAACCATCGTCATTTTAAGTACGATCCCGCCTCGTCATCGGATGGCGGAAAAGGCGGCACAATACTCAAAGGTGATTCGCGAAATCGCCCGGGACATGAAAGTCCCGTTGAGCGATTTTTATAAGGAAATCCTCGAACGCCGATGCGAGGATTGGGACGGCGCGCTGGAGAAATTTTCTTCCTACCAGGGTTACGATGTACCGACGCTCATAGCCCGGGACGGCGTCCATCCCAGTCATCCGAAACGGTACCGCAATGATTACTCTCCAGAAGCCCTGAAGCATTGCGGCTATTCGTTGCGTAACTATTTGACACTGCTGAAATACGCCGAAGTGATCGAGTGGATTTTACAGAAAAACCCAAAGCCGCCGACAACACCGTTTTCTCCAGATTCCAAAAGCGCAACCAAAAGACCTGAAATCACTTGCTCCAAAACGGTCCCTCGCGAAAAGAGTTGGGGTATCTATGGCTTGAATATTTCGACCCAGCAAGTCCGTCTCGTCTATAGTTCTTCGGTAAAACTCTCGACCCTGCGGTTAAGTCATTCCGGAAAGCAGTTTGTGTTTTCCCAGAAACTCGACGGCAAAAGCGATACGTGCCAGGAAATATGCACCCTCAATGTTGACGGAAGCAACTTTCGCAGGCTGACGAAAAACACCTTCAGTGACTTCTACCCCGCCTGGTCGCCTGACGACGCCCAAATTGCTTTTCTGTCTCGACGCCGGAAAAACCTGGATATCTATCTTATGTCCGCAAACGGTTCGCAGGTACGTACACTCTACGATTCCGGTTCTCACGACGCGGATATTCACTGGGTTCGAGATCGTATTGTCTTTACCTCCCGACACCGCATCTGGATTATGAAGGACGACGGCGCCAATCCCCAAGCTCTTACCAATCCTCCCCGAGCCGGTCAGTGGGGAAAAACCAATCTGCCTTTCGGCGATTTCGATCCCAGTCTGAGTCCCGACGGTAAAAAAATTGTCTTCGAACGTCTCGAAAAGGATGATAGTCCTCACGGAAACTATAACCTTTTTGTGATCGACGCCGACGGCTCCCACGAGACTCGCCTCACGAACAACGGCTATACGCAAGGATTGGCAAATTGGTCCCACTCCGGAGATAAAATCGTCTGTTTGGTGACGGCGATAGGCAAAACGGGCAAATATGATATCTTCCTGATGAATGCCGACGGTTCTCATTACCGTAATATTACCCCCGATTATTTTCCTCCGACGTTTTTATGTCATTCGCCGATATTTTCCCTGGATGATACCGAGATATATTTTGTCGGCCAATGGTGGAAGTGACTCCAAATTAAGCAAAGACCCGTGCTTCTTACCTTACAATGGGCACAGACGTTGTTCAAATAATTGTTTATTGATTTTTCTATTTTAGTCGGAATTAGATGAAAGGTTTTTCATTCCAGACTGCCCAAGCGATGACAAACCTTCCATGCTAATTTATCGTTCGCATTCATTTTACTCACACTTACATTTGTTAATGTGTTCTTCCACTCCGGCCAATTCTTTCTTGAGATCGTCCCGATAGGATTCCAGAGATTCCAGTTCCTCATGGGCAGAGAAGAATCGACGGAACGAAGGACCGCAACCGCACTCGCAACAACCGCAAGAACAATCCGAAGTGCCGAATCGTCTGATGTTTCTACTTGGCTTACACATGCTGTTTCACCTCCTTTCAAAACGATCTATCGTAGCCATACATTTTCAACGTCTGTGCCCTTTAAGACAGCATATTTAATAAAGTATTTAAGTAAATACTAAAATTACAATTTAAAAAATTATCGGTTTTTTTCTTCGAGTGCTTTAAGTTGGGATCGTACTTTTTTCAACTCGGTTTTTAAGTCGCGTTCGTATTTTCGTAACCGAGCTAACTCACTTTTTTTCTCCGGTGTCAATACTGCGCCATTTTTATCTCTATTGATACAGCCGCAAGAACAAACCTGGGCAAGCATATCCCCGCAACACTGGAGTGCTTTCGGATCTATTCGATAGTGGATCCAATATCCTTTTCGTTCCTTACAAACTAAATTCGCCTGTTTGAGAATTTTTAAATGTTGCGACACGGCGGAACAGGTAATCCCTAAAAGCTGGGAAAGTTTGCTTACGCATTGAGGCCCTTTCCGTTTTAACAGTTCAATGATTCGAATTCGGGTTTCCTCGCCGAGAATCTTAAATTGTTCCGCCGGTTGTGGGGGCATTACGAATCTCCATTTAAGCAATCACTTAAATACTACAACAAAATACCTCTCTCGTCAAGTAATTTCCTGAAAAAATAAAAACTCAAACGTACTAATCTCGTATAACCTGCCCTCACAGACAGGAATCCAAGCATTGTGGCGTATTTAGACCTCTGTATTCGCAGGATTGATATATTGTTATAACACCTTATATTACAACAAGTTATCTATGTGCCGATGCGTTTATTTGTTAGTTTGGGGGAAACATTAGCCACCAGAAGCATACTACCATAAAATATCGGAAATCTTAATTAAAGAATCATGCAATAATTGGGATTATCGCCAGAAGTTGGGCGGTATGATCGGCGAGGTTATCCACTACGGTTTGAGCGGTTTTTTCGATTTGTTTGGCGGATCGGGTCAGAGCCAGAATGCCGTGGGCCATATCGCGTAGATGCACTCCCATAATTTGTTCCGTGGATTGTGGATCCACGGCCAGTGCCGAGGGATAATAAAGTAGCACCACGTCAAAATCCTTGGACAGATTTCCCCAGCGATGCTTTTCGCGCCACAGTTCCAGATCGGGATTTTTCTGCGATTCGTTCGGAATACCCGCCGGCATCACGGACAATCCCACCAGTTGGGTACGGTGGGTGGTATGGGAGATCCAGGCCGCTCCACGGCGCCATTCGAAGAATCCCGGTTCTTCCGGCAGCCCAAAGAGGGTGGCTAATTCTTTATTGCTCGGGTCCGCCTCGACGATCAACACGCGGAGGGCTCGTCGGGTCAAGGTTACGGCCAGGTTCACCGTCAGCCGTGGTGAAACTTCTTGCGGTTTGAGAGCGCTGATTACGATCGCCGGACAACGTACCTGCGGCCGTAATTTTTCAATCAAGTCCGCCAACGTATCGTATTTCGAACGTGGGGCGCCGGTGGTTCCTGTCGCGGGGGCGGTGGGCATATCCTTATTCAGATCAATCGCCACTACGGGAATGGATTCCTGTTCTGGGGTCACTATAGATTCCTCCGATTCAGATAATACCGGTTCCGGGGATGGTTCCGGTTTCGGGTTCGACGTAATTTCCTCCTCTACGTTTGGTAAGAGTTCCGATTCCATGGCTGCCTGTACAGAATCATCCGCGATATCCTTGGTGCTATCAATAATTTTTTTCCGTTTGGATACCACGATCTCAGAAAGCAGAATTTCCTGCTGGAGCAAATGACGTTCCGTTTCTTTTTCTACCGGTTCCTCTCCGGTAATTTTACCATTTTCCTCCGGTTGCGCCAGGGGAATCGTCTCAATGTTTTCTTCGCTATGTTCTTCGTGATCCCTCGGCGTCGGCGGTTTTACCTCAATATCAACCTCTGGTTCCGATTCCGGTTCGGTTCTTTCCGTAGCAGTGCCTACTTTATCTACCGTAATTCTTTCTACGACAGGTAAAATAGTTTGCTCCGGTTCCCGGTTCGCTTTTTTCCGAGGAACGGTCGCCACCGCTTGCGGTGCGGTCGCAGTATCAAATGTCGTAGGGGAGGACGATACCGTCAGTTCGCTCGATGCCGATGTTATGGATCGGCAGAGTTCTCGGGGGGGTTGCGCCGATTTCTTCTCATGGACGCGTAGATATCCACCCGGCGGTCCAATGCCTAAAAGAAAACCTCCCAGGGCAAACACAACCAATACAAACAACTGAAATCGGCTAAAAGGTTTACTTTGGGAGATAATATATTTGGAGAGATCCAGTTGGGCACGAAAATCCGTGTCGGAGGTAGAGTGAGTCCCGGACGGCTCCATCCCTTTACCCTGGTCGTTACGGAGGGTCGGATCGGAGGTGATCTTCGAAACCGTACTATCCGGATTCTCCGTATCGACTTTCCCTCGCTCGCCAACAAGCTGGCGCAGAGACTTTTCCTGTTGGGCTTTGAGCCGCGATATCTGCATTTGGATCTGCGTGAGTTTGTTTTTAATCCTTGAATTTCGTGCTTCCACGGTCGCCAAAGCATACCTTGCTACGAGGTCATCGAATTTTTGACGAATATTTTCGTCCTGGTCGGGAGAACAGCGTAGCTGTAAGGTGATGATAGGGGCCTTGGCCTGAGGAATCACGGAGATGTAACGCTCCAGATAGGGCAACTTTTGTTGCGCCAATTGTTTTAACTGTGCCTGCTGTTCCCGAGCGAACGCCGCCCATTCGGCGGCAAATTGTTCCTGATACGGTTCCGGGATATTATAATGAAGTTCCTGTCGGATCAAGAGATCGCGGGTAAGAAATTTACCTACGAAAAAAAAACCGCCGGCCAGGAATAATACACCCAAAGCGAGCCCCGCCAGTAGTCGCGTTACCAGTTGTCCCCGAAAACGATCCATCCTCTTTTCTCGCCTTTGTCCCGTCCCATCGACCCGGTTTTGTGGATACCGATACGTGTTTTCCGGGCCGAACCTTAGTTCTTCTTTTATACCATTTTCCCCCCCCCACGTCCAGCCGATATGTGCCGGATCTATCATTTTAATCTCAACGCTGCCCTGAAATACGCCGGCGGTGCGAGGCGATATCCTGCTTGACAATGTCGATCATGATATCGTCCAGGTGTGCGATACGCGGTTCCTCGGAGGGCTTGCCGGTGGGGACGGAAAGGGAAACGGCAGTAGTAGGTGTTTTGAAAGCACGCGATTCCGGGATTTTTTCTACCGGCGCATTTTCCCCGGATGCCTCCATGGTTTCCACGTCGGCAGATACCATGAGCCGGCTCAAAAGGTGTTCATTTTCAAGACTAATATGGGCGAATATATCCTCTTCAGAAATATCCTCCGGCTCTTCGATCCGCAGTTCTTCGGAGCTTGCTTGCCGAGGCAGTTCCAATTCCACCGGAAACGCTTCCCCTACGACAGAGTCCGCCGGGGTGTCGAGATCTTTCTCTGCCGGGATGTCCTTCGGTTCTGCGATCGATTGTATTTCTGGGCCCGCTGTATCTTTTGTTTCCGTCGGTTTATGTTCCACAACCAACGGTTCGGTTCGAAGGGGCACTATTTCCAGCACTTCCTCCGTCGCGACTTCCACTTCTTCCGCTTCTTCCGAATCCGGAGCTTTCGGCTCGACGAGGGCAGGTTCCGCCGGTACAGGGCGAGATTCTTTCGGTTCCGGGGGAGATACCGGTTCCCTTTTAACGGTGGATTCAGTAGTGGGCGATGGGGTTGGTGGTTTGGATTCCGACTTGGGCGCCGGCGGGGTCGGCCGGGTGACTTTCACCTGAATCACCGGAATCTCCGCCTCGTCCGATTTCGGCGGGACCGACGCCGCTGCTCCTGGTTCCGCCTCCGCATCAGGCATCATAACCGCTTCCATCGCCGCTCGCATTAGGTCCTGTCGGGCCTGTTCAATTTCGTTGCCCCTGGAAGCGGACTTGGATTCTTCTCCCGCTTTCAACTCAGCCGTTGCGCCCACGCCTTCGCTGGTTTCTTTTTTTGCGGATGATTTTTTTCGAAATCGCTCAAACATCGAAACGATGGTCTCCTTGGTTTTGTTTTAATTTCCGCATCCCTTCGGAAACATATCGACAGGGCCGATTCCGCACACACTATTATATATTATACCCGAAAGGAAACGGGTTGCAATAACAACACGCAGGGATTATATGCCGTTTTATGGGAACGCGTTATACCTGCCGGAACGATTACTCCACGGTAACGCTTTTCGCCAGGTTTCGGGGCTTATCCACATCGTGCCCTCGGATAACAGCAGCATGATAAGCCAATAGCTGCAAGGGAATTACGGTCAGCATGGGCTGGAGTTCTTCCAGAGTATCCGGCACGGTAAAGACATGATCGGAATATTGATGGATACTCTCGTCGCCTTCGGTGGCGACGGCGATAATCTTGCCGCCGCGGGCCCGTACCTCCTCCACGTTGCCAATGACTTTTTCGTATTGGCTGCTTTTGGGTGCGATAAACACAACGGGCATTTCGGGGGTAATCAGGGCAATGGGTCCGTGTTTCATTTCGGCGGCGGGCAGACCTTCGGCGTGGATATAGGAGATTTCCTTCAGTTTGAGCGCCCCTTCGAGCGCGACGGGGAACTGATAGCCGCGGCCCAGGAACAGCCAGTTCTCCCGCTGACTGTATAGTTCGGCTACCTCGCGGATATAGTCGGACAGTTTCAGGATGGTCTCCATCTGTTCGGGAATTTTTTTCATCGCTTGAATATATTGCTCCAAAGATTGTTGTGCCATGTGTCGCCGCCGGGCGATGTACATCGCCAGCATGGTCAATACCGAAAGCTGTCCGGTAAATGCCTTGGTCGAGGCGACCCCGATTTCCGGACCCACGTGCAGATAGATTCCGGCATCGGTCTCCCGCGCGATGGTGGAGCCGACCGAGTTGACGATTCCGAGGGTCAAGGCCCCGCGCTCTTTCGCTTCGCGCAGCGCCGCCAGCGTATCGATCGTCTCGCCGGATTGACTGATCACAATCATCACCGTGTCCTGTTCGATAATGGGATTGCGATAGCGGAATTCGGAGGCGTAATCTACTTCGGTGGGCAGTTGTGCCAGTTGTTCAAAGAGGAATTCGCCGACCAGTCCGGCATGCCAGGCCGTTCCGCACGCGGTGATGATCACGCGTTTGGCCCGGACGAGTTCCCGGCTGTGCGAAGCAATTCCTCCCAGTACGACCTGTCCTGTCGTTAAATCGAGTCGGCCGCTGAGACAATCCGCAATGGTTTGCGGCTGTTCGAAGATCTCCTTCGCCATGTAGTGAATGTGACCGTTCAATTCGAGCTTATCGAGTGAGTACTCGATCTGTTCGATTTTCGAGGCTACCGGTACATTGTCGATAGTACTGGTGCGATATCCATCCCGGGTAATGACGGCCATTTCATTATCGCCCATATAAATCGCCTGCGTGGTATGTTTGACGATGGCCGCCGCGTCGGAGGCTACGATAAACTCATCGTCGCCCACGCCGAGTACCATTGGACTGCCCCGCCGCGCCGCGATAATCACGTCCGGAACCTCTTTACAGATCACCGTGATACCATAGGTGCCTACGAGTTCCCGCAATGCCAGCCGCACCGCGTTTTCCAATTGCTTCTCCAAGTTAGTATCGGCGGCGGCTTTGTCTTTTTGAGACTCATCGTGATAAAACCGGCTGATGAGATTCGCGATGACTTCCGAGTCCGTATCACTGCGGAATTCGCAGCCCTCGCCGATCAGCCATTTTTTCAGGGTCGCGTAATTTTCTATGATGCCGTTATGGACGATGGCGATCTTGCCGGTATGATCCAGATGCGGATGGGCGTTCTCTCTCGTCGGCGCCCCATGAGTGGCCCAACGCGTATGGGCAATTCCCATGGTTCCCTCCAGCGGCTTTTTCTCCAGCAGATTCTCCAGGTGCGATATCCGACCCACCGAACGAACCAGTTGCAGATTGCCGTTGTCTGTCACGGCAATGCCCGCCGAGTCGTAACCGCGGTATTCTAAACGTTTTAGACCCTCCACCAGGATAGGCTCCGCCTTTTTATCCCCCAAATATGCTACGATTCCACACATGATTGCCTGCTCCGATAATCTGTCCAATTCTTCTAATAAACATAGGATGTACGTATTATCCGTCGTCTGGTTCGACTGGTCAAGTTAAGTTAAAAATGATCTGTATTCATATCGCAACGCCCGCAGACTGACCTTCCGAAATGCACAAGCTGCGCTATTGTAACCTGGAATCACAGACGGTACAGTAATCAGAGAAAAAAATGCCTAACGGAGGAAGCCATTAGATACATTATTTCAATACTAAATATAAGAAAGGTTCAATATGACATCACGTATCATCCTGAAAACGCTCATGGTTCTAATCGGTTTGTATATTCTTCTATGTAGTTTACCGGACGTTTCCATTGCGGCGATCAATCCGTACCCCCGGCCGGTAATTGAAGTTGAAAAAATCAAGACCTGGGATTTTGCCGCCGGCCTGGAAGGATTCCAACCGGCTCACGATTGTCAACTCGCAGCGAAGGCCCGCCGGATGGTCATTACCTCCACCGGTAACGATCCGTATTTGATTAGCCCGCGTCTGAACCTGGCGGGGCCTTTTACCGTCCGCCTTCGCTTGCGAGGGATTCGAGAAGGTAGCGGTCAAATTTTCTGGATCTCCGACAAACAGCCCAACTGGGGTGAAACACAGAGCCGACATTTTGACGTCGTACATGACAAGCAATGGCACGAATATAGCGTTTACCTTCCGGCCGTCGGCAGTGTCCGGTATATCCGCCTGGACCCCGGCGGCGCCCCCGGCGCCATCGAAGTTGACCGCCTCGAAATCATCCGTACCCGTTTACATCCCCTGGAATTAATCCAGGTCGAAAGCGATGCCCGCCAAGTCAAATTGCATCTAAAAAATTACGAGAAACAACCAATCCCGTTTACCCTCGAATCCAAACGCTACACCGTCGATGCCGATGGTACTAAAATCATAACCTGGAATCTGCCCGACGGCCCGGCCTTTGAAGCCAAAACGTTTGTGATAAAACCGGACGGCCTGCCGGAAATATCTCGCACTATATTTTTATATCGGGGGCCCGGCCGACTGGATGGTATCATACAAAAATCAAAAAACCTGACCCTGTGCGTCGCCCGCGATGGCTCCGGCGCGGAACTGAAAATCAATGGCGCAGTTGCCGCGATCATCTCTCCGCTGGTCCATATCCATGGAAACGTTCCCAGGCTGAGTCTGGTTCCCCAGGCCGATCGAATCTCCTTCCGCGGGGAAAACGTCTATCTGGAAATGATTCTGTACCCTGACGAATTACAATTTTCCCTCAACAGCACCAAAGAATGCGAAGGACCGGTGCTGCGAGCGCTGGGAAATCTAGAGCAGGGCGTTTTCGCCGGTTTGGAATATCTCGGCAAGGGCGAACGCTCGTCGTCCAAGCTTGATATCGAAACCGAAGAACATCTCCGTTTCGCGCCGGATATATTGAAAGTTACCATGCCTTTGATGAGTTGCCTGACCGATCGCGCCGCCGTCGCGCTGACTTGGCGGAACATGCACTTACAGCCCGTCTTTGCCACCCCCAATTTTTTCGAAGGTTCAGCCGATCATCGCATGGCCCTGCGCGGGAAAAAAATCGAGGCGACCATCCTGGTCCGGAAAACCATTCTGGAAGATACTATTCTCTGGGCAACGAAAAAATTCGGCCTGCCCGAACTGCCCCAGCCGCCGCGCTCCTGGGAGCAGCAGAAAAAGCTCTGTCTGGATTCGATCCACGGACCCGTCAGCGGCGATAACGGTTGGGCCCACTGCGCCGAAGACCGCTGGCCCCGCCATCCCTACGCCGACCACGCCTCGACAATCTGGCGCTTGACCGGCGAAGCGCCCAAACTGGATAAAATCGTATCCGGAGGCGCCCATATTCCCAATGATGCGATCTTCTTCATCACCGGTCGAGCCCCACAATGGCTCCAGCAAAAGAAAAACATGGTTCGTGGTATTTTAAATCGCCAACAATCCGACGGTTCTTTCCATTACAACGGTAAATACCATCGCGGCCACTTCGAGGATACTGCCAGCGGCATCTGCGCCCTGCCGGCACGCCAACTCCTGGAATTCGCCTGGCTCACTGGAAACCAGGAAGCCCTTCAAGGCGGTATTAAAACCCTCGAATATATGAAGCGGTTTCACACGCCCCGCGGCGCCCAGACCTGGGAAGTTCCCCTGCATACCCCGGATATCCTGGCCTCGGCCAATCTCGTCTGGGCCTATGTCCGCGGCTACCAACTCACCGGCAATAAAGAATTTCTTCTGCAGGCTCGCAAGTGGGCCTTGTCCGGCGTCCCCTTTGTTTATCTCTGGGGCGACTATCCGATTATGAAGTACGCCACGATCCCTGTCT
Organism: uncultured Pirellulales bacterium; assembly: GCA_964574885.1. GTDB lineage: Bacteria > Planctomycetota > Phycisphaerae > Sedimentisphaerales > SM23-30 > JAFGFX01. The sequence goes on along the minus strand of CAZNQT010000006.1, from coordinate 9,806 downwards.
TCGGCGCGACGAACTGGGTCGCTCCGAACTGGATGGGATTGCCCGTCCAGTGGTGCGGCCTTGACTACGCCTACGCACTTGCGTTATTCGCGCCCTATGATAAAACTCTCGATTGGCATAAACTCGCCGAAGGAATTCTCATCGCCGGTGAACAAATGCAGTACCCCGACGGCAAATTCATCGGTACTCTGCCGGACTCGTTTGCGCTGCGGACCCAACAGCGCCGCCCCTGGAATATCAATCCCTGCGTCCTGATCAGCCTGCGCCTGCTATTATCCGGTCAGGTCGATTCCCTGGCCGTTGCTGCCGACAAAAATCACCGCGTCGTTGCCCCCTTCCCGGTGGAAATCCATAACGAACAAGCCATCATCCACGCCCAAAAAGGCGTCAAATACCAGGCCCTCATTGATGTCCGGCGTATCATAGACGTAACCTCAAAGGGAATGGATACTATCTTGCTGGAAGAATAATACGGTCCTCGCAGATATTTACGAATTTCCTAAGTAGGAAATTTCCTTATAATATGCAATTCTAATGGATTTATTTGCCGAAACAGAGCAGAAGCGTTTACAGGGAGCGGCGCCATTGGCGGCGCGGATGCGACCGCGGAACCTCGACGAATTCGTCGGCCAGGAAGAATTCATCGGCGAGGGCAAACTCCTCTGGCGGATGCTCAAGGCCGACCGTCTGACCAGTCTGATTTTCTTTGGCCCGCCCGGCGCCGGTAAAACCGCTCTGGCCTACGTCATCGCCCAAACAACCGCCGCAACGTTCATCCCGGCCAACGCAACTACCATCGGCGTCAAGGAAATTCGAACCATCTTACAAGCCGCCAGGGATCGTCTCGCTACCGGTCAGGACAAAACGGTTCTCTTCCTGGATGAGATCCATCGTTTTAACAAGGCTCAACAGGACGTCCTGCTCGACGACGTGGAAAACGGCATTGTGATCCTCATCGGCGCCACCACGGAAAATCCCTTCTTTTCCGTGAACTCCGCCCTGGTCTCGCGTAGTACGATCTTTGAATTTAAACCGCTAAGTATGGATGACATCAAACAAATCATACGCAATACTCTGACCAATACAGAGCGGGGGCTGGGCAAGTTTGACATTCAGATAACGGACGAGGCCCGGGAGTACATTGCGATCATGAGTGACGGAGACGCCCGCCGCGCGATCACCGCCCTGGAAATCGGCGTGCTTTCGCAAGCGCAACTGTCGAAGGATAAAGAAAAAACCATCGTGTTTGACAAGGACCTGGCCGTCGAATCGATCCAGCGGAAAACCATTGTTTCCGATGCGAGCGGCGACAATCACTACGACCTGGCCAGCGCCCTGCAGAAAAGTATGCGCGGCAGCGACCCCGACGCCACCGTCTATTGGCTCGCCCGTCTGCTCGTGGGCGGCGAGGATCCCCGCTTTATCGCCCGGCGGATCGCGGTTTGTGCCGCTGAAGATGTCGGCAATGCCGATCCGATGGCTACCGTTCTGGCCGCCGCCGCCGTACAGATCAGTGAATTTGTCGGCCTACCGGAAGCGCAACTGCCCTTAGCCCAGGCAGCTATCTACGTTGCCTGTGCTCCCAAGAGCAATCGCGCCGCCCAGGCCGTCTGGCAGGCGTCTAAAGATGTGCGTGAAGGACGAACCGCGCCTGTCCCACCCCACTTGCAGGACGCCCATTACGCCGCTGCCAAAAAACTCGGCCGCGGCAAAGGATATCAATACCCACACAGTTTCCCCGAAGGCTTTATCCCTCAGGAATATATGCCCCCCGAATTCGCCAAACCATATTATCAACCCACCGACCGTGGCCGTGAACAACAAATACAGAAATACCTGGAAAAACTGGAAACGCTCAAAGCCAATTTCCGAAAGAATCCCTAACCAGAGAAGAAAGGAAAATTGATGAAAACGATCATTCACTGGAGTTCGGTTGTTTGTTTGCTATTCTCATGGTTTACCGGTTCGGACGTATTTTCGTCTGACAGGGCGCCGGAACCCGGGATGGAGCAACTGTATCGCCTGGACGGGTTAGCCATGATGAAAGAATCCGTCGAAGTAGGTGCGATAACCACCTATGACCGAACGGGCGGGAACAATGATGGATTCAATGGAACGTATTCGTTTGTGCGCAAGGAAAAGGGCGGTTTGGTACTGGCGGATTTGAAAGGGCCCGGCGTCATGTATCGGTTCCATACCCCCACCCCAACCGATGATATCCTGGAGTTTTATTTTGACGGCGAAACGGAACCGAGAATTCGATTAAAGTATCGCGATATGTTCACGGGAACTCATCCCCCATTCGAACGGCCTTTGGTGGGCTGTGGAGCGGGAGGATTTTTCTGCTACGTTCCCATTCCTTATGAGAAGTCCTTAAAAATATTCCTGAAAGCCGGACGCACGCGCTTTCATGACCTCAATTATGCCCGCTATCCCAAAACAGCGGCGATCAAAAGCTATTCTCCCGAACCGACTCAAGAGTATCGACGTCATCTGGAAAAAGCCAAGCAACTGTTAGCTTCGTATGGTTCCGATATCAGTTCGTACATTACTCCTCCCGGCGGCAGAGTAAGTACGATGCATTCCGCCCTGACGTTGGAGCCGGGGAAAAAAGCAATTATTTTTGATAAAAAACAACCCGGCAGAATCGTAGGGATTCGCCTGCTGCCGGCCGATGCGTTTTGTGGAAAAGAGCGCGACGTCGTGATTCGGGCGTTCTGGGATGGCGACAAGCAGCCCGCGATTCTGGCCCCGGCGGGCGACTTTTTCGGATACGCCTGGGGTTCTCCGGCTATGAAGTCGCTGATGATAGGCACTGCCGACGGCGTGAACTATTGTTATTTCCCCATGCCGTTTGACAAATCGGCCCGAATCGAATTGCAGGCGGAACCGTCTCGCAAAAAGAAGACGCAGATCGAGGCGCAGGTATTGTTCGTACCGATGGCCCGAAAACAAAACGAAGGAAAATTCTACGCGGTTTGGCGACGCGAAAATCCGACCACGAAAGGCAAACCGTTTACGTTTCTCGATACCAAAGGCCGGGGACACATGGTCGGCTGTATTCAGCAGTCACAGGGAAGAACGCCGGGAACGACCTACTTTTTTGAAGGGGACGATCAGACAACGATCGATGGAAAACTTGCGATTCACGGAACGGGTACGGAGGATTTTTATAACGGCGGCTGGTACGACGTGGCGGGGCGATGGGAGACGCAGCGATCCTTCGCTTTGAGCGGTTGTCTGGGGTATATTAAGCCCTTAGCCCGAACCGGCGGGTATCGCCTCTTTATCGGCGACGCCTATGCGTATCGCCAAAGCCTGTTGCACACTATCGAACATGCCCCCACGAAGAATGACGATATCAATGACTATTGCGGTATGACGTTTTTCTATTCGCTGGATCGACCGACCTGTGAGTTTGCTCTGCCTCCTGTCGCGGATCGCATGGTGACGGACCCCGAGAAAATCGTCTTTAATGTCTCGTGGAACGTCCCCATCCATGCGTTTTCTTTACGCAATGCCTCGTTGACGAAAGCGCGCGAAAAGATTAACGATAAGGACGTTTCCTACCTTTCCTTCCAGGCCAAAGGCAGAGAATCGTTCGGACTTCACTATATCACGTTTCGCTGCGACCTGCCGGCGGCCGGAAAGTATGAAGTGACCGTCGATGCCGTCAAAGGGCCCCGACAGGGCATTATACAGATATTTCAGGATGAAATGCCGGTCGGCCCCGCCATGGATTTATACCGCGAGGATCGACAGCTCGCCAGGGGAATCTATGCCGGTACGCTGCCGCTGGAGGAAGGGCCCAATCGTCTGATGTTCAAGATCATCGGTACGAACGAAAAATCCAATACCCTCCGCTGCGACCTGAGCAAGATTACCTGCCGGAAAGTGCCGTAGAATATGTTCTGCAAACCGGTTCTTTAAAATCTAACGACTAGGACACTGGAGTTATATGCGTTCACTGCGGTGAGTATATCAATATACGCGCTATTATATATCCCCATTACAGCGCTCCATTTCACAGCGAGGTCTTTCATATTTGAATTTTGATTTGTAATTTTGCTTTTTACTTTTTACTATTTGATTTAGTAATTATGAAACCACACCAATAGATTAGTAGGAACCGGATATGAAAATTGCCATTGTATATAATCGTGACTCCCGCAGCGTCATTAACCTCTTCGGTATGCCGAATCGTGAACTCATCGGCATGAAAACCATTAAACGGCTTACCGATGCCCTGAAAAAAGGCAAGCACCAGGTCGTCGCCCTCGAAGGCGATAAAGACCTCATCGACCGCCTCGAAGAATTCATGCCCCGCGTCCTCAAAGGCGAACGACCCGGCCTGGTCTTCAACGTCTCCTACGGCATCCAGGGACAGGCCCGCTACACCCACGTCCCCAGCATCCTGGAAATGGTCGGCATCCCTTACGTCGGCTCCGGTCCCCAGGCCCACACCCTGGCCCTGGACAAAGTCGTCGCCAAGATGATTTTCCGTCAGCAGGGATTGCCCACCCCCGATTTCGCCGTCCTGAACTCCTGGGACTCCGAACTGCCCGAACTGACCTATCCCATGATCGTCAAGCCAAAGAACGAAGCCGTCTCCTTCGGCCTGAAAATCGTTCAGAACGAAGACGAACTTCGCGCCGCCGCCAAGGTTATCTTTGACGAATATCAGCAGCCTGTCCTCGTCGAACAGTTCATCGAAGGACGCGAGATCAACGTCGGCCTAATCGGCAACAATCCACCGGAGGCCTTCCCGCCCGTCGAATTGAAATTCCCTATCGACGGACCCGCAGTTTATACCTATGAAGATAAAACGCAAAAATCCGGACGACAAATCGAATTTAAATGTCCGGCGCCCATCAGCGAGGAACTTTCCGCCCACGCCGTCCGGATCGCCCGCGGCGCTTTTCAGGCTCTCGGCTGCTGCGACTGTGCCCGCGTCGATATGCGTATGGACAAACAAGGCAATCTCTACATCCTGGAAGTAAACAGCCTGCCCAGTCTCGGCGAGCACGGCTCCTACCTCATCGGCGCCGCCCATACCGGACTCGATTTCGCCGCCGTCATCAATCGCCTGGTGGACGTCGCCGCCGCACGCTATTTCGGCACACCCAAACCCGTAAAAATCAATCTGAAAAACGCCGATTCCGCCGAACTGATGCTTTCCTTCCTCTCCGAACGACGCGACCAGATCGAGAAACGTATCGAAGAATGGACCCGTCTGCATAGTCGCGCCTCCGATCCCGTCGGCATCCTTGAAGCCGTCAATAAACTTAAGCAAAGCTTCCAAAGCATCGCCCTCCAACCCGTGCCGGAATTCACCGATGAACGCGCCGCCTGGGCCTGGCAGACGCGCACCGGATTGAAAAACGGAATCTTATTCATTGGGCATCTCGACGTCCCGCTCGGGCGCGAAGTCCCCTCCTCGACGTTTCGTCGCGATCCGGAATGGCTCTATGGTGAAGGCATCGGTCTGTCCCGTGCGCCCCTGGTGATGCTGGAATTCGCTCTACGTGGCCTGCGCCACATCCGCAGGCTGCAACGGTTGCCCCTCGGCGTCCTCTATTACACCGATGAAGGACGCGATGCTAAATACAGCGCCGAACTCATCAAAAATACTGCCGCACAGGCCAAACAGGTTCTCATCCTGCGACCCGGGAATCCCGACAACAAAATTATTACCCAACGACGAGGACAAAGAAAATACCGATTCCTCGTCGAAACCGAACCGCGACGATTGGGCAAGGTACTCAAACATCCTGATGCCCTCAACTGGTTCTGTCGAAAAATTCATGAACTCGCGAATTTATCGTCCCGCAAGGAACGGGTTGCCGTTGCCGCCACGGATATTCACACCGATGCCTTTCCCATGCTCCTGCCCCACCGCGTACAGGCTACCCTGTTTCTCAGCTACAGCGATCCCAACTTGGCCAATTCGCTCGAACGCCAAATGCGCGAGATCCTCGGTAAAGATTCCGTCCACTGGGAACTCGAAATGATCTCCGACCGTCCCGCCATGAAAGCTAGGCCCAAAAACCGAAAACTGGCTAACACCCTCTCCCAGGTCGCCCAACAATGGGAAATCCCCCTCAAACAGGAATCCTCCCTCTGGCCCAGCATCGCCGGGCTCGTTCCCGCCGCTGCCGCCGTCGTCTGCGGTCTTGGACCCGTCGCCCATCAGCTCTATACGCCCCAGGAAGCGGTACAGAGAATCAGTATTCTCCAGCGAACCCTCTTGCTGGCCGAATTCCTCGTCCAGGAATTAAAAGGATTGCCTCCCTATGGAAAAACTTCCTCCTAAATCCGTCGATACCGATACACAGGACCTCTCTCTGCCCAAATTGCGCAAACCCCAACGCTTTGCCGTCTCACGCCACGGCATGGTTGCCTCTCAGCATTATCTCGCCACCGATGCCGGCGTCGAAATACTCGAAGCCGGTGGCAACGCCATCGACGCCGCCGTGGCCGCCGCCTATGCCTTGGGTGTGTGTGAACCCGCTGCCTCCGGGCTCGGTGGACAAACCATGATGCTCATTCACCTGGCCAAAACCAGACGTACCTTTGCTCTCGACGGGTCCAGCCGCGCTCCAAACCTCACCTCCCTCGCGACCCTCACCGAAGCCGACCGGAGACGTGGATATCGCGCCACCACCGTTCCCAGTACCCCCGCCGTCCTGAATTACGCCCGCCTTAAATATGGCGACCTGCCCCTCGAACAGGTGATCGCACCGGCCTTTCGTCTTGCCCGGGACGGATTTTTGATTACCGAATTACAGCGACGACTCACGCGCCGCGAACGGAGATCACTCCGCGATACTTCTGCTGCGCCCCTCTTTCTCAAAGACGCTCACCGTACCTATAAAGTAGGCGAACGCTTCCGACAGCCTATCCTTGCCGACACCTTGAAGCGGATCGCCGAAAAGGGAACCTCCGATTTTTATACCGGCCAAATCGCCGATGCTATTCACGCTGATATGGTACGCCACGACGGCCTGATCCGGCTCGATGACCTCGCTCAGATCCCCAGACCCATCGAGCGACGACCTATCACCTGTAATTTTGAAGGCGCCCGGGTCTTTACCTTCCCCCCGCCCGGCGCCGGACGCACCCTCATCGAAATGCTCAATATCATCTCCCACCTGCCGGCCCGAGATCGAAATCCCGACACCCCGCGCGGCGCCCTCGGGCTGGCCCATGTCATCCAACAGGCCTTCCGCGACCGTAGCGACCGGCCCTACGACCCCAACTTCTATGCCCAAATCTCAAGAAAACAGATGACTAGTGTCGATTATGCCCAAAAAGTAACCAAGCGAATTCGCAGGCAAATCCGCTCCCGGGGCGAAACGACTCATCTGTCCGTTATGGACCGCTTCGGGAACGTCGTCGCCCTCACCCAGTCCATCGAACGGGTTTATGGCGCCTGCGTCGCCACCCCGGAACTGGGCTTTCTCTACAATAATTATATGATGGCTTTCGAGACCGAAAATATCCGGCATCCATATTACCTGCGACCCAATGCCGTCCCCTGGGCCAGCGTCGCCCCCACCATTATCTTTCACGGCAAACAACCCTGGCTCGCCATCGGTTCCCCCGGTAGTGAACGCATCGTCTCCTCCATCCTCCAGGTGCTCCTGCGCCTGCGCCGACAATCCCCCTTTGACGCCGTCGCCGCGCCCCGTCTGCATTGTTCTCTCGATGGCGTCGTTAGCCTCGAAGCTTCCTGCATGCGCAGCGACATCCCCGATACCCTCCGACGCTTTGGCTTCAAAATCGATGAGCGCGATCCATTATCCTTTTATCTCGGCTGCGTCCAGTTGGTCCAACGTCAGGGCGATGAATTCCTCGGCGCCGCCGATCCGCGCCGCGACGGCGCCGCCGGAGGTCCCCAGCGATGACCCTGCCCCTGCTCGTCTCCGTCCCCCACGCCGGCCTGACCGTCCCCCCCGAAGTACAAGACCTCTGTATCCTCCCCCCCGATCAGATCCGCGCCGACAGCGACGAAGGCGCCGCCGATATCTATAACCTCCGTTACCACGTCTCCGCCTATCTTACCGCCGACGTCGCCCGCGCCATCGTGGACCTCAACCGTCCCGTTTCCGACCGCCGACCCGACGGCGTCGTCAAAACCCACACCTGCTGGAACCGGCCCATCTACCAACGCCCCCTCCCGGAATCCCTCATTCAAATCCTACTAAATAAGTATTATTTGCCTTACCACCAAAAACTCATTATTTTTGGGCCGCCCAAATCTGCCAAGCCTAAAATTACAAAACAAACCCAATTTCGCCTCGCCCTCGACTGCCACACCATGCTACCCATTGGTCCGCCGATCGGGCCGGATCCGGGGCGGGAGAGGCCTTGGGTGTGTCTCAGTCATGCCGGGGGGACCTGCCCCGACGCCTGGCTGGAGATCATGGCCGATTGCTTCCGCGAGACGTTCGGCAATCACGTCTCGATCAACGATCCGTTCCAGGGCGGGTATATTATCCGGTCGCACGCGGAGGAGCTGCCGTGGATGCAGGTGGAGTTGAGCCGGGGCGATTTTCTGAACCGCGAGGAAAAACAGCAACGCGTGCTGCGAGCCCTGACGAGATTTTGCGAACGATCCATATAAAATATGGAGATCGCATATCTATTTATGTTCGAGCATGCGGACCTTGTCGTCCTCGATGAGTTTGCGGGTGTTTTTATCCCAGCGGCGGGTGCGGTATTTGAGCCGATGCGATTTAGCGTGGCAGTCGGTGCAGTATTTTTTCTTCGAGGCACCTTCCAGGACTTTGACATGCACTTTGTGTTCGCGTAAATCCGTCTCGTCGTGGCAATGCAGGCAGGAGGGATTGATCTTCTCCTTGGCGAACATAATATCCGGGGGGGTGATGTTGTCTTCGTCACCGCAGTGGGCGTCGGACTCGCCGTGACAGGTTTCGCAACCGATATCGTGTCGGGCGTGTTTGAGAGCAAACTTTTCTTCCGAATAGTTGATATGACAGACGTAACAGCGGCTGTTATCCGCCATGTTCTTCGTCGGTTCATGATCCTCCGGAGTAGGTTCATCTAATAGCAGCAGCGGCTCCTCCTCGGTTTGGTTTTTCGTTGTGGATTTCGATATATCAGTATTGCCGGGATCTTTTTGTTTTTCCGGATTGCAGGCCACCAGACCCATCCCCACGGCTACAAAGACAAGTAAATACAATCCCAGTTTGTTTAGACTCACAGCAGACTCCTACCTACAGATAAATTTTATAAGAGCATGCTCAAGAGTACTTGAGCATGCCACCCATCATATTCGGAATTTTTTATTCGTCATTGATTCGTCATTCTCCCGCACCAATTTATGTTCATGAAGTTGATACAACATTACTAGCCCGTCAAATAAATTGGTGCGGGATCGTCATTCGTCATTTGTTTTACACGTATTCCCAGTTTTTAAGGAACTGGTAATGGGGGGGAAGTTTGGCCCAGGCTTCGTCCATGGCTTCGTCGAGTTCTTTCTTTTCGGCGAGGTCGAGTTGACGTCGTTCTTTGACGGCCTTGGCCATATTTTCCACCTGATGCTCGTTAATCATGCCGGGAATCGGCGCGGTGATCGCCGGATTGCACAGGATGTAACGGATCGCCAGCCGGGCGAGACGATCGTCTTTCTCGCGGGTGGGGCTATCGAGGGAACTGTCGCCCTTGAACAGCGACGTACCGGAGAACGGCTTGATACCAAAGACGCCGACGTCGTGCTTTTTAACGGCATCGAACACGCTGTCCTTGGGCAGCGCCTTGCTCTTGGCGGTGTAGGGCGTGAC